>JBDTYC010000057.1:0-8305 GCA_040005815.1 Chloroflexota bacterium | reverse complement strand
AGGTCAACAACGCGTACCGCGAGCGCCTCTCCGAGGCGGGGATGTGGTTCAGCGGAGTGTCGCCGGACGACCGCCTGGTCGAGTACATCGAGCTGCGCGACCACCCATGGTTCGTCGCGACCCAGGCGCACCCGGAGCTGAAGAGCCGGCCCAGCCGGCCCCATCCACTCTTCCGTGACTTCGTCGGGGCGGCGGCCGCCATGCGCGGCCTCGGCGCGCTGGACGCCACGGCGACGGACGCCGCGGCCGAGGTTGCGGCGGTCCCCGTCGGCGAGAGCAACTCCTGAGCCAATGAGCCCGCGCGCCGCTGCCGCCGACAAGGCGGCCTTCAACCGATCTGCCTACGAGCGGGATCTCGGCGCCTTCATCTCGGCACGCGAGGAGGAGCTCTACCAGCACGGCGCCGGACTGCATGACGAGCTCGCCCTCGGCCCGATCTACGAGAGGCACGCCTCGCTGTTTGGTCGCCCAATGGTGGATGCGCTCCGCACGCTGGTCGATGAGGGAGGATTAGAGATCGGCCATAACCGCGCCCTCCTCGCCGTCGCCACTGACGGCTTCATCGAGCAGCAGGTCGCTGCGCTCAGCGACGCCATCGGTACAGCGGAGGCGACCACCACGGTCGTCTGGCGAGGCGAGTCGATCCCGTTTCGAGGGCTTCGCAACCGGATCAGCGAGATCAGCGGCCGGGCCGAACGGAACGCGCTCTATGCCTCGTACCTCGCCGCCGAGGATGCGATCAACCCGTTGCGCCAGGAGCGATTCGAGCGGGTCGGCGGCCTGGCCCGCCAGCTCGGCTACGCGGATTACGTCGAGCTGATCAAGGTCACGCGCGGCTTCGATCCGGACCAGCTGGGGGCCGAGATCCGCGACTTCCTGGCCGAGTCGGAGACGCCGTACTTCGCGGCCCTGCGCCGGTACCTGGCGCGGATCGAGATCGAGCAGGGCGACGCCAGCCTGGCCGACCTGTGGTACCTGCTGCGCGGCAGCGGCTGGGACCATTGGTTCGACGGCCGTCGCCTCCTGGACGTCCTCGACTCGACCCTGCGCGGGCTCGGGATCAAGCTCCGTGAACAGGCGGGCGCGACCCTGGACGTTGAGGCGCGACCGAACAAGTCACCGCGCGCGTTCGTTGCGGTGGTCAACGCCCCGAGGGATGTTCGCCTGGTGATCCAGCCGCACGGCGGCTGGGACGACTACGGCGCCGTGCTGCATGAGGCGGGGCACCTGGAGCATTTCCTGCACGTCGATCCAGCGCTCCCCGTCTCGCTGCGCGAGCTCGGCGACGCGAGCGTGACCGAGGGATATGCCTTGGTCTTCGAGGGGCTCCTGACCGAGCCGGAGTGGCTGACGGAGCAACTCGGCATGCCCGCCGAGCATGCAGTCGCCTTCGCGGACTTCGTCTCCCTCTACAACCTTGTCGGGCTTCGCTCACTGGCCGCGCGTCACCTCCATGAGCTGCGGATGCACCGTGGCGGCGAGCCTCCCGTGCTGCGGGCCACGTACGCGGGGCTCGCGGGCCTGCTCACCGGCGTCCGCGAGCCAGAGGAGCGCTACCTCGTCATCGACGACGGGATGTATGCCGCCAACTACCTGCGCTGCTCGATGCTGCAGGCCACCCTCATTGACCACCTGGTCGCGCATCACGGCGAGACCTGGTGGCGCAGCGCTGCTGCGGGCGACACGCTCAAGCGAGCCTGGAGTCGTGGGCAGGAGTGGACTTCCGAACAGGTGGTGGCGCATCTCGGGTATGATTCCCTCGACTGGCGACCGGTCGTGCGTCAGATTCGGGCCAAGCTCATCGGCGAGATGAGCGGCTACGGCGGGCCCAACATCACCACCCGCGCAGGGACCCGCAAGGTCTGACCGGTCTCCGCCCGCGCGTCCCCGGACGAGAGCCACACGCCCCAGCGTGGTCCCGTGAAACCAAGTCCGTGAGCTTCGCTCGCTACCCAGGACCCTTTTTCGAGGTTACAGGCAGTCAATGAACGACGACACCCGCTCCCAACGCCGCGGTCGGCCACGACGCAGACCTGACGGGGGAGGCCCCCGGCGCCAGGCGCCACGTCCGGTCTACCAGGGCCGGCGCAACAACTACGCGACCGGCGGCTACTCGTCGATCTTCGCCGGGCCGTTCCCGCGCGAGGGCGACGAGACCGATGAGGGCTGGAACCTTGCCGACCTCCAGGCTCGCAGCCTCGAGGAGCTCCGCGAGCTGGGCAGCGAGCTTGGCGTCGAAGGAGCCGATGAGCTTGAGCACTCGGACCTGGTCCTGAAGCTGCTCGACGTCGTTCCGCTGACGCCATCCCAGCCGCGCCCCGACCAGAACGGCCAGCCGGGGATCGCGACCGGCGTCCTGGAGATCGTTGACGAAGGCTTTGCGTTTCTTCGCACCCACGGTGTGATGCCCTCCAACAACGACATCTATGTCAGCTCATCGCAGGTGCGCCGCTTTGGGCTGCGTACCGGCGACAAGGTGGAGGGGCAGACCCGCCCGCCCAAGGACCAGGAGAAGTACTGGGGACTGTTACGCGTCGACACGGTCAACGGGGTCGACCCGGACACCGCTCGCCGCCGCCCGTACTTCGACACGTTGGTGCCGGTCTTCCCGGACGACATGTTCGACATCGAGACCGACCAGAAGAACCTCACCCAGCGCCTCATCAACCTGATCAGCCCCATCGGGAAGGGCCAGCGTGGCCTGATCCTGTCGCCAGCCAAGGCCGGCAAGACGACCGTCCTGAAGCACATCGCGGCGGGGATCACCGACAACTACCCCGAGGCCGTCCTGATGGTCGCCCTGATCGGCGAGCGGCCGGAGGAGGTCACCGACATGAGTCGGAGCGTGAAGGGCGAGATCTTCGCCTCGACCTTCGACGAGCCGACCGAGAACCACACCCGCGTGGCCGAGATGTGCCTGGAAATCGCCAAGCGGCAGGTCGAGACGGGCCGCGACGTGGTCGTCCTGCTCGACTCGATCACCCGCCTGGCGCGCGCCTACAACCTGGCCCTGCCGGCCTCGGGCAAGACCCTCTCGGGTGGCGTCGACCCCATCGCCCTCTATCCGCCGAAGCGCTTCTTCGGTGCCGCCCGCAACATCGAGGGCGGCGGCAGCCTGACGATTATCGCCACCTGCCTGGTCGATACCGGGTCGCGGATGGATGACGTCATCTACGAAGAGTTCAAGGGGACGGGCAACATGGAGCTGGCGCTCGACCGCAAGCTCTCCGAGAAGCGCATCTTCCCCGCGATCGACGTGCTCCGCTCGGGGACACGCCGTGAGGAGCTGCTGCTCGACGAGAACACGCTGCGCATGATCTGGACCATGCGTCGCATGCTCTCCGCGGTCGGTCCCAACGAGGGGATCGAGCTGCTCATGCAGCGGCTTGGCAAGACGAAGAACAACGCCGAGTTCCTCGTCTCGCTCAGCAAGAGCGTCGAAGCCTCAGAGCGCTGACCCGCTCGCGTCCCATGCTCCAGCCAGCGCGCCATCAATTCGCCGCGCTGCTGGGGGTCGTCCTCCTCCTTGCGGCCTGCGGGACTGCAACGCGGAGCGGGAGCCCACCCGCATCGGTCCAGCCCTCCGCAACGGCCGCGTCGAGCGCCGGCCTGGGGGTGGTGGTTCCGGCGCCGGGCTCGTCCAGTAGCGTCTACGAACCGAACCCGGGCGCCATCGTGGTGGCGATCGACCCGGGCCACGGTGGCTGCCTCGACTGGGGCGTCCCCGATCCGCTGAAGCGCGGCCCGGACTTCAGCGAGAAGACGATGACCCTCGCCATCGGGCTCGAGCTGAAGCGCGTCCTGGAGGAGCAGGGCATCACGGTGGTGATGACCCGCGAAGCTGATGTGGCGCTCGCCGGCGACGACTACCCGGCGCTCGGCTGCAACGGTCCGGCATTCCGCGACGTGAACGGCGACGGCAAGGCCGGCTTCGACCCGGAGGGGAAGACCCGCACCCGCGACGAGCTCCAGGCGCGCCTCGACCTGGTCAACCTGGCTCGCGCCGACCTGCTGGTCAGCATCCACATCAACTCGCTGACCCAGAACGGGGTTGTCTTCGAGATCGCGGCCACCCAGACCTACTACACCGATGAGACCCCGTGGGGACCCACGGCGACGCTGCACCTCGCCCAGCTCATCCAGGACGGCGTGGTTAACGGGCTGGATCCGGTCGCCAGCTACGAGCGCCAGGACCGGGGCATCTCCGCTGTCAACCTGTATATCGTGGCCCCGCCGCTGTTGGTCACCACGCCGGAGCGCCCAGACCCGGTGATGCAGCCCACCCGCGGCGCGCTGATGCCCGCGATCCTGACCGAGGCCGGCTCGATCACCCTCGCCGCCGAGGAGGACCTCCTCCTCTCGCCGGAGGGTCAAGTCGCCGCGGCACAGGGCATTGCCGGCGCGCTGGCCAAGTATTTCGGGGAGCGGCCCCTCGCCGTCCGTTTCGACGCACTCGTGCCGGGCGGGGCAGCCGGCCTGGCACCAGAGGCCGTTGCCGGTAACGCAGCACTTATTTGGGCATCAGTCGTGGACGCAGGCGTGCTGGCCGACGGGATCCCGGTGCGCCTCACCAATACCGGAACCGCAGCCTGGCCTGTGGGTCTGGCCGTGACCGCCGCCTGGCACGCCAGTGTGGATCCATATTTGCGGGGGGCACCGGATGGGCTCCGGCCGCTGGCCACCGAGATTCCGGCCCTGCAGCCCGGCGAGTCGGTCGAGATCGTCCTGCTGCTCGACCCCCCCGCCGACGGCACCCGCGAGATCGCCTGGATCACGCTCGCCAACGGTGAAAGCTCGCTGGCGGACCTCGGCTCTCCCCCCCTTCAGCTGGCCAACGCCCTCCGCTGACGCCCACTCGTGGGCGCTCGTGCCCCATTGAAATCGGCTCAGCGGCGCGTCAGACTCACGTCGTGCCCGGGCGTCAGAGCGAGCGATTCCTGACCACGGTTCTGTTCACCGACATCGTCGGTTCGACGGAGCTGGCCGCTGAGCTGGGTGATCGCGGCTGGCGCGACCTCGTGCAGGAGCACCATCGGCTGATCCGCGCCGCGCTGCGGCGCCATGGTGGTCGCGAGGTGGACACGGCAGGTGACGGCTTCTTCGTCATCTTCGATGCACCGGCGGCTGCCGCCCAGTGCGCCATCGATGCGGTCGAGAGCGTGCAGTCGCTCGGGATCCATATTCGGGCCGGCATCCACGTCGGGGAGGTCGAGCAGATCGGAGCCAAGGTCGGCGGGATCGCGGTTCCCACCGCCGCTCGGATCATGGCGGCCGCCGGCGGCAGCGAGATCCTCGCCTCGGGAACGGTGCGCGACCTTGCGGCTGGCTCCAGGCTCCTCTTCGAGGACCGCGGTGAGCGGGAGCTGAAGGGGGTCCCGGGGACGTGGCGTCTCTTTGCGGTCAACCGCGCTGTGAGCGAGCCGGCTGCCCAGGCAGGCGCTGCGGATGGTCGCGGCGCTGCGGACCAAGCGGCCACGCGTCGGGCGGCTGCCGTTCGCAGGTCGCAGACGCGGCCCTTCTGGCAGCGGCATCCCCGTGCCACAGGAGCGCTTGCATTCGGCCTGGCACTGGTGGTGGCGGGCGCGGGCGCCTTCGCGTGGAGCCCATGGCGGCCAAGAGCGCTGGCGGGAGTGCCCGAGAACTCGCTGGGCGTCATCGACCCCGGCCGTAATGAGATCGTCGCCCAGACCAACGTCGAGGATCAGCCGGCAGGCATCGGGGTTGGCGATGGCGCCGTCTGGGTCACGAACGGCGGCTCGAACACCGTGTCGCGGGTTGACCCGAGCACGCGTGCCACGGTCGACTCGATCGACGTGGGGCTGGGCCCGGCGGGTGTTGCCATCGGTGGTGGGTCGATCTGGGTTGCCAACAGCGGCGCGCGAAGCGTGACCCGTATCAATGCGGCGAGCGCAAAGGTCGTCGACACGATCGCGGTCGGAAACGGGCCGACTGGGATCGCCTTCGCCTCGGGCGCGGTCTGGGTCACCAACGCGGGGGACGGGACCCTCACCCGCATCGACGCCACGACCGGCGAGGCGGCGCCCCCGATCAGCATCGGGTCGAGTCCAGACGCCATCGCTGCCGATGACGCCGGGCTGTGGGTCGCCAGCCAGGACGGTGCGACCGTGAGCCATCTGGATCCGACCAGCGGCGCGCTGCTCGCCGCTCCCATCCCGGTCGGATCTCGTCCCGCCGCCATCGTCATCGCGGCAGGTTCGGTATGGGTGGCCAACGCCGGCGACGGATCTCTTTCCCGCATCGACCCGGCCCTGGATCGCGTCATCGGCGTAATCAACGTGGGCGGCGCCCCCAATGCGCTGGCGGTTGACGGAACCACGCTGTGGGTTGCTGATGGGACCGGTGCCGTGCTTCGCGTCGACACAGGGACTGCCTCGGTCACGCCAACCCGCATCGCAACGGGGTCAGCGCCGCAGGCGATCGCGCTCGTGAACGGCGAGATCTGGTTTGCGTCGCGGGCCTCGGCCGCGAGCCATCGCGGGGGCATCCTCACGATCGTCGGCCTCGATCCAGTGCCCCTTGACCCGATCTCGTTCGGCGCCCCGCAGGTGCTGTCGCTCATCGGCGACACGCTGGTCGGCTATCGGCGCATCGGCGGGATCTCCGGAAGCCAGCTGGTTCCCCATCTGGCCACCTCGATCCCAAAGCCAACCGACGGAGGGCTGACCTATGCCTTCCATCTGCGGGCGGGCATCCGCTACTCGGACGGGACGCCAGTGCTCGCCAGCGACTTCACCTTCGCCATGCAACGCATCTTCCAGGTTGGCGAACCTGACATCCCCAGCTTCGGCGCGTTGCTCTTCTCCGGACTGGCGGGAGCCGATGCCTGCCAGCCCGCACCCGTGGCGCATTGCGATCTTGCGTCGGCGGTGGAGGCCGACGACGCCGCGGGGACCGTCACATTCCACCTCGTGGAGCCCGATCCGGATTTTCTGTTCAAGCTCGCGCTCGAGTTCGGGCACCCGCTGCGCCCCGGCTCAGTGCCCAAGGACGGCCTCGCCTCCCGGCCCTATCCAACGACCGGCCCGTACCAGGTGGACTCGATCACGGCCGAGACGGTCCGCCTGGTTCGCAATCCCCACTTTCAGGCGTGGGATCCACAGGTCCGGCCCGCCGGGTTCGTGGACGAGATCATCTGGAGCTGGGGCGTCGATCCGGACACACAGGTGAAGATGGTCGAGTCGGGAGCGGCCGACTACATGGCGGATCAAATCCCCGCCGACGCATTCGCAGAGCTGGAGACCAGGTTCACCCCACAGCTGCACCTAGCCTTGCAGTCGACCACGTTCCTCTTCTTCAACACCAGGCTGCCCCCGTTCGACCAGGTCGCGGTGCGGCAGGCGGTGAGCATGGCCATCGACCGCACGGCCGTCGGTGAGCTGCGCGGCGGCGCCGGGGTGACGAGGGTGACCTGCCAGATCCTCCCGCCCAACTTCCCCGGCTACGAGCCCTACTGCCCGTATTCGCAGAACCCGGCGCCGGGTGGCCGCGGTCCGTGGACAGCGCCGGATCTGGCAGCTGCACGCACACTTGTCGCCGAGTCCGGTGCAGCGGACACCCGCGTCGTGGTCGGCCCGTTTGTGCCGCGACTGACCCCCGTTGCTGGCTACGTCGTCGGGCTTCTTCGCGCAATCGGTTTCACCGATGTCACCGAGGAGGACGCCACCGAAGGGAGCGACGTGTTCAAGGCCATCTTCAAGGATCAGCGCATCCAGATGGGCGCGTTCGAATTCATCCCGGACTTTCCCAGCCCCGGCGACATGTTCGCCGGATTCACCTGCGCCGAGGCCGATGGCCTGACGAACTACTGCGGCACGGCCCTCGACGACCTCGTCAAGCAGGCCCGCGACCTGCAGACGACGGATCCGCCTGCCGCCGCGAAGAAATGGGCCGAGGTGGACCGCGCCGGGACCGATCTGGCGCTCTGGGCTCCGCTCCTGAACGAGGGCAGTGATCTGGTCTCGGCCCGCCTCGGCAACTACCAGTACAACGCCTCCTACGGCATCCTCCTGGATCAGGCCTGGGTGAAATAGCGACTCCGCCATCGCCGCGAATCCTCGGTCCCTACTCGACGAAAGGACCAGGGGTGTGGTCCATAGGGGCCAACCGGCAGGTTGACCATCTCTTAACGTCGCTGCTACCATCCCCGGGCACGACTCTCGGCCGGTGTCGTCGCCCGGACCGGCAGGGGAAGAGCGAGGTCGAGCACACAGCAACCTTGGATGCAACCGCGGGAGCCTTTGTATTGCCCGATCAGCGACGGCCTTCGCGCCGCGCGACCGACGAG
>JBDTYC010000056.1:0-8309 GCA_040005815.1 Chloroflexota bacterium | reverse complement strand
TGGCGACCGGCGACAACACCCGCGCCGTGGCCGAGGGGATCGGCATCACCGGCGGAATGATCACCGGCGCGGCGCTGATCATGGTCGCGGTGTTCGCCGCATTCGGGATGTCGAGCATCACCTCCATCAAGGCGCTGGGCGTGACGATGTCGTTGGCCGTCCTGATCGACGCCACGATCGTGCGCGGGATTCTGGTGCCGGCATTCATGCGGATCATGGGGCGCGTCAATTGGTGGGCCCCGGCCTGGCTCCAGCGCGCGGTTGCGCGACTCGGCCTGTACGAGGTTGGCTCATCGGGAGCCGATGTCGCCGCTCGGTGACCGATCCACGCCGTCAGCGCCTCGACCGATTGACCGAGCGCTGGCGCTCGCGGCACGAAGGGCGGGTCGCGTCCGAGGGCCGCACTCCGGCCGACGCTGAGCGTGCTGCCAGGGCCGCGACCTTCTTCCCGTGGCGTTCCCAATCCGCCGCCGAGTACGCGGCGACCCATGGTGCGGCCATGGTCGGCTACACCTACGACGCCTACACCTATGACGACCCCGCGCTCGAGGCATGGCTGCGCGAGCTAGGTGAGCTGCTCCGCGCCCGCGGACGCCGCTGCTGATGGCACCTCCATGGGCGGTGGAGGTGGTCCGCGACGTGTGCGCGGCAGCCGGGGTGCTCGCCCCTGCCGTGCGTTGGCGTAGCGCGCGACGTCCTGGCTCGTCCGGCGTGACACGACGGTCCGCCGGCAGCGTCTCGGTTACCGCCGGGACCGATCCCATCGACCAGTGGCTGACCCTGCTACACGAGCTGGCGCACTGGCTCGGTCCCGTTCCGCGGCGCCGCCGCGGACGGGTCCAGCACCATGGCGCACGCTTCTATGCGATCGCCTTCGACCTGTACCGCCGGTACGACATCCAGGCTGCCGAGGTCCTGGTCCGCGAGGGCGGTCGCTACCCCAGCGCCCTGCGCCATGCACGCGAGGCGGGCATCCCCGGCGCGGAGGAGGCGTGGCGCGCTCGACGGGAAGCGCTCCGCACACGAGCCAGCCTTCGCGCTCCGCAGCGAGTGCTCGTGGCGGAGCACATCGTGCGGCTGGTGCGCGACGGTCGCTGGACGCGCTGCGCCACCTGTGGCGTGCGCGTGGTCGGGCCGACCCTCGCCCGCCTCCGCCGGCGCACCGGCCGGCACATCCTGCTGAGCGCAGGGTAGGACGTGGCCCCGACGCTGCCGCTGGAGGGGATTCGCGTGCTGGACTGCTCGCGGGTCTACGCCGGGCCGATCGCGAGCATGGTGCTCGGCGACCTTGGCGCCGAGATCTGGAAGGTCGAGCCGCCGAACGGCGACGAGACCCGCGGCTGGGGCCCTTCCTACTGGGGAGACCCGAGCGATCGACGGAGCTCGTACTTCTCATCGGTGAACCGCAACAAACGCAGCCTGATGGTGAACCTCAAGACCGATGCCGGCCGTGCCCTGCTGGACCGCCTCGCCGGTCAGTGCGACATCCTGCTGCACAACTACCAGCCGTCCGTCGCGGCCGATCTCGGGCTCGACGCCGATCGACTGCGCAGCGCGCATCCGCGCCTGGTCGTCTCGACGATCGGCGGCTTTCCCGGCGACGGTGATGCGGCCGAGCGACCCGCCTACGACCTCGTCGCGCAGGCGGTCAGCGGCCTGATGTCAGTCACTGGCGAACCGTACGGCGGCCCGATGAAGGTCGGCGTGGCGCTCCTGGACCTGACTGCCGGGCTGCAGGCCGCGATCGGCGCCCTCGTCGGGCTGGTGGCTCGCGAGCGCGGGCAGGCCGGCGGCCTGCACGCATCGGTCAGCCTCATCGAGTCGGGCGTCGCGAGCCTCACCAATGTGCTCGGGCATCACCTCGCCACCGGGGAGGAGCCGCGACGGTGGGGGACCGGCCACCCGGACATCGTGCCGTACCAGGTCTTCGCGGCGCGTGACGGTCACCTGGTGGTGGCGGTCGGCAACGACGCGCAGTTCGAGCGCCTCCTCGCCGTCCTGGAGCTGGATCCGGACCCGCGTTTCGCCACCAACGAGGATCGGCTCGCGGCACGTGACGAGCTGGTGGTCCTGCTCGCCGTGCGGATCGGCAAATGGGCGCGAGACGAGCTGGTCGGGGCCCTCGCCACGGCGGACGTTCCCGCGGGGCCGGTCAACTCGGTCAGCGAGGCTCTGGCGTCCATGGAAGCGGCGCATGACGGCTCATGGACGCAGAGCGGGGATGGGATGCGACTTGCACCCAGTTCGATCCGGCTCGATGGACGACGCGCGCCGTTGCGCTACCCGCCCCCGCGGTTCCGGGGGCAGACGGATGAGATCCTTCGGGAGGCGGGGCTCGACTCGGCCGAGATCGCCGCGCTCCGGGCGGCGGAGGTGATCGACTGAGCCGGATGCCGGTGACCCATCACCGCCAACCCCGACGCGTTGTGCTGGTGACCCTCGTCGCCCTCGCTGCGACCGCCATGACCGCATGCAGTCCCACGGCGCCTCCTTCGTCACCCTCGTTGTCGGAATCGGCGACCCCGGCATCGGGCGCGAGTCCGAGTTCGATTGCCGCGGCGACGAGCGGGTCCGGACCGGACTCTCCCACTCCCGAAGTCAGCCCCGCCTGGGCGGTGGTTCATACGACGACGCTGCCGGCCCACCTCCCGACAGGTCTGAGCCGATCAGTTGCCATCACGATCGGGAATCGCATCGACATCTATGGCGGCTTTGCGCTGACCGGGTCGACGACTGGTGGGATTCTGGAGTTTGATCCCGCAGCCGATCACGTCGGCGCCGTGGGGGAGCTGGCAGTGCCCGTTCACGACGCCGCCGCCGCGGCGCTCGACCGTGGCGTGATGATTTTCGGCGGCGGCAGTGCAGCCCCAACGTCAATCGTGCAACAGGTCGGTCTGGACGGCGTTGCTCGCGTGATCGGAAACCTGCCAACCGCTCGCGCGGACCTGAGTGCGATCGCCATCGGCAGTTCCGCGATCGTCCTCGGGGGCGGGGCTTCCGGCGAACTGGGCCGAGACGTTCTTGTAACCGAAGACGGCGGCCACTTCCGCGTCGTCGCGACGCTTGCCATCGGCGTGCGCTATGCGGCGGTCACTCAGACGGGCGGAATGATCTACGTGATCGGCGGAGCCGGCAAGGCGGGCGAGACGGCGGACATTCAGCGGATCGACATCGCGACCGGCAGGGTGGAAGTGATCGGAGAGATGCCGAATCCGATCTCGCATTCGTCTGCGGTGGTGATAGCCGGGCGAATGTTCGTCGTCGGCGGCCGCAGCGCAGGGGTTGCGCAAGACGCCATCTGGCAGCTTGACGTCGTCACCGGCGCAACCCAGGTGGTCGGTCGTCTGCCGCAGGCCGCCTCGGACTTCGCGGTGGCCGTCATGGCAGGAGTCGGCTACGCGATTGGGGGCGAGACCGATGTGCAGATCGCCTCGATCGTGGCCATCGTTGTCGCATGACCTGGCACGTGTGTTGACCACTTCCGCGCGGCATCACCAGAATGGGCGAGTGGGAGCGATTCGAACAACATTCGTTGGGTTCGTGATCGCGCTGACGGCGTGTAGCTCAACCACCATCCCGACCGCCAGCCCGCGGCTGACCGCTACCCCATCGCCGAGCCCCGTGCCGAGCCCTTCGCCCACGGTGGTCCCAACGCCCGAGCCCACCCCCGTCGCGGGGATGGGAACGGTCGCACGCATCATGGTTGAGACGGTGCAGGTCGCCGAGTCGCCAGGAGGCGCGTTGTCCTCTGACGTCGTCCATGCGGGCGAACTGGTGCGGATCATTGGGGGCCCGTTCAAGATAACCGGGACGCGCTGGTGGCGGGTCTCGGTCGCCGCTTTAGACGGCTGGGTCTCGGAAGGCGACCCTGCACAACCGAACCTGCTGGACTCCTCGGCCGCGGCCTCCCGGGCGTGGAACGTTTGGTCCGCTACATCCAACGCCAACCTCCAACCCTCAGTCGCGGATCTGCCCGGGCGGGTGTTCGTGCCCAACGAGGCGGACAGCACCATCAGCGTCATCGACGCCGCGTCGTTCAAGGTCATCGCCACCCTGGGGGCAGGGAAGCTGCCAGAACACCTCACACCCGACTGGGACATGTCCCGGCTCTACGTGAGCAACTACGCCTCGCCGTTCCTCACCGTCGTCGATCCGCGCACCGAGACGGTGATCAGCCCGATCTCGGCTCCCTCGCCATACAACCTCTACTTCTCTCCGGATGGCAGCACCGCCATCGTGATGGCCGAGGACGTGAATAGGATCGATTTCTACGACCGACGGACCTGGAAGCTCCTCGGGAAGCTCCCCATCAAATGGGCGGGGATCGATCATGCTGATTTCTCGGCGGGAGGCCGATACTTTGTGGCCAGCACCGAGTACGCACCCGGACATCTCCTCAAGGTGGATGTGGTCACGATGTCGATCGTCGGGGACCTCGAGGTTGGCGGCAAGCCCATCGACGTCAAGCTGTCACCAGACGGATCAGTCTTCTTCGTGACGAACCAGGGTCGTCACGGCGTCTCGGTGGTCGACCCGATGCTGATGAAGGAGATCGCCTTCATCCCAACGGCGAAGGGCGCGCACGGCATGGCCATCAGCCGCGACACCCGGTCGCTCTACGTGAGCAACCGATTGGCCGGCACCATCAGCGTCATCGACTTTGCGACTCGCACCGTCACCGCAACGTGGCAAGTTGGCGGTTCGCCGGACATGCTGCAGGTCTCTCCTGACGGCAGCCAGCTATGGACCGGCAACCGCTACAACAACACCGTTGTCGTGTTCGACACGACGACGGGAACGCTGGTCGCCACCATCATCGTCGGCCGGCAACCGCATGGGCTGACCTACTTCCCACAA
Source organism: Chloroflexota bacterium (assembly GCA_040005815.1). Taxonomy (GTDB): domain Bacteria; phylum Chloroflexota; class Limnocylindria; order QHBO01; family QHBO01; genus CF-167. The sequence continues at coordinate 3,452 of JBDTYC010000056.1, read as the reverse complement.
CCTGGGCGATTCAGCATCGGCCACAACGGCGTGTATCGATAAGGGTTCCTTCAGACGCCCTCGAGGTAGGCCGTCTCCCCGTGTAGCGCGGCGTCCAACCCCGTCTCCTGCGCCGATTCCTCCACTTTGACCGGCGTGACCCGGTCGATCAGCCACAGCATCCCGTAGGTGAACCCGAATGCCCAGACCGATGAGACGGCCACGGCCACGAGCTGCTTGAAGAAGAACTCGCCGTTGCCGGCGATCAGCCCATCAGTCCCTGCGGGATTGAACGCAGTCGTCGCAAACACGCCGAGCAGGACGATCCCCAGGAAGCCGCCCACCCCGTGGACGCCCCACACGTCGAGCGCGTCGTCCCACTGGAGCCGGTTCTTGAGGGCGACGGCGAAGTAGCAAACGCCCCCGGCCGCGATCCCGATGATCACCGCCGTCACCGGGGACACGTACCCCGCGGCTGGGGTGATCGTTGCCAAGCCGGCCACCGCGCCGGTCAGCAGCCCAATGAAGGTCGGTCGCTTCTCCCGCCACCAGCCGACCACCAGCCACGTGATCGCCGCGAACGAGGCCGCGACATCGGTGTTCAGGAAGGCCACCGCCGTGACGCTGTCGACGCGGAACTCGCTGCCGGCATTGAACCCGTACCAGCCGAACCAGAGCAGGCCGGTGCCCAGGGCGACGAGCGGGATGCTGTGGGCACCGGAGTCCCTCACGTGGCGCCGGCCGACGTACAGCACCGAGGCCAGGGCGGCGAGGCCGGCCGTGTTGTGGACGACGATGCCGCCAGCGAAGTCGAGGACCCCCCACTTCTGGAGGATGCCGCCGCCCCAGATCATGTGGGCGAACGGGAAGTAGACGAAGAGGAGCCAGAGGGTCAGGAAGGCCAGGTAGGCCTTAAATGTGATGCGACCCGCGAAGGCGCCGGTGATCAGGGCCGGCGTGATGACGGCGAACATCATCTGGTAGGCGACATGGACCAGTAGCGGGATCCCAGGCGTTGGTGATGGCGTGTCCAGCGTGATGCCACGCAGAAAGGCCATGTCCAGGTTGCCAATGACGCCGCCGACATCGCCCGAGAAGGTCAGCGAGTAGCCGACCGCGAACCAGATGATGGTCGTCCAGCCCATCGAGACGAAGGACTGCATCATGATCGTCAGCACATTCCTGCGGCTGACGAGGCCTCCGTAGAAGAAGGCGAGCCCGGGGGTCATGAGCATCACGAGGCTGCTGCACAGCAGCATGAAGCCGGTGTTGCCGGTGTCGATCGTCATCGGTCCCTCTCTCAGCGACGCCGCGGTGCGGCGCGCCATTCTGGGGACGGCTCCCAGCCGTAGTCAATGGCGGAATCTGACCCTGATGCAGCCCATCTCACGGCAGAGGCCGACTACACTCATCGGCACTTCCAGCAAGAGGCCGCAGCGTGCAGCTCACGCCCCGCGAGGTGGACAAGCTCCTCATCTACGTGGCCGCCGACCTCGCCCGACGCCGCCGCGCCCGCGGGCTGCGGCTGAACCTGCCGGAGGCGACCGCGCTCATCACCGAGGCCATGCTTGAGGGCGCGCGCGACGGGAAGAGCGTCACCCAGGTGATGGCTCTGGCTCGCGGGATCCTGACCCGCGCTGACGTCATGGACGAAGTCCCACATCTGCTCGCGGTGGTCCAGGTCGAGGCAACCTTCCCCGATGGCACGAAGCTCGTCTCGTGCCACGACCCGATCCCATGAGCGGTCCCGGGCCGATCGGCGGCTACCAACATCCCAAGGGGGAGATCGACCTGCATCAGGGTCGGTCGATTTTCGCCCTCGCAGTCATCAATACCGGCGACCGGCCGATCCAGGTCGGCTCCCACTACCACTTCGCCGAGGCAAACCGTGCGCTGCGATTCGATCGGCTGGCGGCATACGGCCAACGCCTCGCCATCCCGGCCGGCACCGCCGTCCGCTTTGAACCTGGCGAGGCGCGCGAGGTGAGCCTGGTTGCCTTCAGCGGAGCGCGGATCGTCACCGGCGGACATGGCCTGGTCGACGGGCCACTCGACGAGCCCGGAGCGCGCGCGCGGTTCGTCGCCGCCCTCGCCGAGCGGGGATTCACGGCATGAAGATCGAACGGGGCCGATATGCGGAGCTCTACGGGCCGACGACTGGCGACCGATTCCGACTGGCCGACACGGATCTCGTCTGTGAGGTTGAGCGCGACCTGACGGTCTACGGCGAGGAGGCCGTCTTCGGCGGTGGCAAGTCGATCCGCGACGGCATGGCCCAGGCCTCGCAGGTCACGAATGCGGAGGGCGCGCTGGACCTGGTGATCACGAGTGCGGTGGTGATGGACCCCATGATCGGGATCGTCAAGGCCGACATCGGCGTACGGGCCGGGCGGATCGTGGGGATCGGCAAGGCGGGCAACCCGAACATCATGGATGGCGTCTCGCCCGAGCTGGTGATCGGCCCCGGCACCGAGGTGATCTCCGGCGAAGGAATGATCGCGACTCCCGGCGGGGTCGACAGCCACATCCACATGATCAGCCCGCAGCAGGTCTGGTCCGCGCTCTCCAACGGGATCACCACCATGCTGGGCGGCGGCACCGGCCCCGCCGACGGCACGAATGCCACCACCGTCACCCCGGGGCCATGGAACATCGGACGCATGCTTCAGGCGGCCGAGGCGCTGCCGGTCAACTGGGGCGTTTTCGGCAAGGGCAACGCCAGCCGCCCGGAGGCGCTGCGCGAGCAGATCGCGGCTGGCGCGTGCGGGCTGAAGGATCACGAGGACTGGGGGACGACCCCGGCGGTGATCGACGCCTCGCTCCGCGTCGCGGACGAGGAGGATGTGCAGGTCGCGATCCACACCGACACGCTCAACGAGGCAGGATTCGTGGAGGACACGATCGCGGCGATCGCCGGGCGCACGATCCACACCTTCCACACCGAGGGGGCCGGCGGCGGCCATGCTCCCGACATCATCCGGATCGCGGCGCTGCCGAACGTGCTGCCGTCGTCGACCAACCCGACCCGGCCCTACACGGTGAACACGCTCGACGAGCACCTGGACATGCTCATGGTTGCCCACCACCTCAACCCCGGCGTCCCCGAGGACGTGGCCTTCGCGGAGAGCAGGATTCGTCCCGAGACGATGGCCGCCGAGGACGTGCTGCACGACCTGGGCGTCCTCTCGATGTACTCGTCGGACTCGCAGGCGATGGGCCGGGTGGGCGAGACGATCCTGCGGGTCTTCCAGACCGCTCACAAGATGAAGCACTTCAGCGGGCCACTGGCCGGCGACGGGGAGAACGACAACAACCGGATCCTGCGCTACTTGGCCAAGATCACGGTCAACCCCGCGCGCACCCACGGCATCTCGGACACGGTCGGCTCGCTCCTGCCGGGACGGCTGGCGGATATCGCGCTCTGGCCGATCGCCTTCTTCGGGGTCAAGCCGAAGCTGATCGTCAAGGGCGGC
>JBDTYC010000055.1:0-8370 GCA_040005815.1 Chloroflexota bacterium | reverse complement strand
GCCTTGGTCAGCCACAGGTCGAGCAGGAAGAGGCCGGACGCCAGGCCGTCGCGCTCGGGGATGTGCATCCCAAAGCCGAAGCCTCCCGACTCCTCCCCGCCGATGACGGCATGCGTCTCCGTCATCTTCGGTCCCACGTACTTGAAGCCGACTCCGGTCTCGTACGCCTTCGTCCCGTAGATCTCGGCCAGCCGCGGGGCCATCGAGGTGCTCGTCACGGTGTAAACGGCCGGCCCGATCTGCTTCCGCACCTCGAGCAGGTACCAGTAGAGGAGCCCGTAGACCTGCAGCTGGTTGACGAAGACGCCCTCCTCGGTCGCCATCCCGACCCGGTCGGCGTCGCCGTCGAACGCGATCCCGATGTCGGCCCCCCAGCGCGGGATCTTCGCCAGCCACTCATCAATGTTGGGGCGGATCGGCTCCGGGTTGATGCCACCGAAGAATGGGTTTCGCTCGGTATGCAGCTCCTCGACCATGAGGCCGCCCCCTCCGAGGAGACGGGAGAACCAGCCGACGCCAGAGCCGTACATCGGCTCGACCAGCACACGGCCCTTGGCGGCGCGAATGTGATCGATGTCGACGATGCTCGCCAGTTGCTCCTGGAAGCGCGGGTAGGGGTCGAACTCCTCGACCAGTCCGGCCGCGACGGCGTCGGCGTACTCGCGACGAGGCGGGAGCTCGTCCTCGGGATGACCGTCCATGGTCGCCTCGATCGCCGCGAGCATCTCGGGGGCACCCGCGCCGCCGCTATCGGCCTTGACCTTGAAGCCGTTGTCGGTCCACGGGTTGTGGCTGGCGGTGATCACGATCCCGGCTCCCGCGCCCATCTCCCGGGTGAAGAAGCTGCCGACCTGCGTCGGCACCGCCTCCGGCGGCGTGAACGAGCGGATCCCGTGGGCGGCGAGGACCTCTACGCACGCCCTCGCAAAGTACTCCGATGCGAAGCGTCGGTCGTGGCAGACCACCACGCCGCGCTCCGCGGTCCCCTCATTGGCCAGGTATTCGGCCACGCCCCGCGCGCAGCGGCGCACGTTGTGGAAGGTGAAGTCCTCGGCGATGGCGGCGCGCCAGCCGTCGGTGCCGAACTTGATCCTGGTCACGAGGCGCCTATCGTACGGCGTTGGCGAGGTGCCATCCGCTGGTCGGCGAGCGCCTGCACGCCATCGAGCGCCGCCTGAAGCTCGGCAAGGCGCGGCTTGAGCGCTTCCCGCGGCGCGATCCGGATCTGCGCCCCCTCGTCCACCCGCAGGCGGCAGAAGGGCAACGGCACCAGGTGCCTGTCCCATCGGCCCCTGAGACGCAGCGCCGGCCGAATGGCCACGGCCCACGGCTGGATCGGGATGCCCGACTCGCGGCCCACGATCAGAACGCCGGGTTTGGCGAGCCGATACGGGCCCATAGGCCCGTCACAGCTAACTACGAGGCTGGAGCCTTGGCGACCGATGCGGGCCAGCTCCTTCGCAAGCTTCGCCGCCTCCGCCCGGTTCGATTCCTCCGGCAGGGCAACCACGCCGGAGCCCATCGACTCGAGCATCGTGTTCATGACGATCCCTCGGAAGCCCCGCGTGCTGAAGCTGATCACCCGCTTCTGCGTCCGCAGCCGAAACGCTGCGGTCGCGGCTACGAGGTTCGACTCGTGCCAGATGGCGAAGACGGCCTGACCCTGGATGACCGGCGGTCCGGACGTCCGCGCGGTCGCGGCGACGAGGCGCAGGTAGAGGGCCATCGCTTTTCCGATCAGCCGCGCCAGCCAGGCGAGACGAATCGGATCTTCCTGCAGGATGCCCGGGTGCGGACCGCTCGCCTCAGAGATAGCGCTCGCCGGCCTTCTCGGCGATCTCGTCGAGGACCGGCTTGATCTCCTCCGCGCGGTCCCGGGCGCAGACCAGCAGTGCGTCGGGGGTGTCCACAATGATGATGTCCTTCAGGCCGACCGTCACCACCAGCCGCTCGCCCCCGTGGACCAGCACGCGCTCCGAGTCCCGGTCCAGGTGCTGTCCGGAGGCCACCAGGCTCGCTCCGCTGCGTGCCGAGAGGGCCTCGAGCAGGGCCGACCAGGAGCCGATGTCGCTCCAGCCGGCGTCGAGCGGCACCACCGCCATGCGGCCGTCGGCCGCGGCGGGCTCGGCGATCCCGACGTCGATCGAGATGGCCTGGACCGGCTCGAGGATGTCGCGGACCTCGGAGATCCATCCGGGTGTCCGATGCAGCGCCGCGATCCGGTCGAGCGCCTCCGCCAGCGCGGGCTGGAACTTCTCCATCGCCTGTCGGTAGGCGTAGACGCGCCACGCGAAGATGCCGGCATTCCACAGGTAGCCACCATCGGCCAGCATCCGTTTCGCATCGGCCGTGGTGGGCTTCTCGACGAAGCGCTCGACCAGCGCCGTCGGCTCGCCCGCGTGGAGCGGCACCCCCGTCTTGATGTAGCCGTAGCCCGTGGCGGGGGCGCTCGCGACGACCCCCAGGCAGACGAGATAGCCGCGCTCCGCCGTCCGAGCCGCCTCCTGGAGCGCCTCGACGAAGGCGGCCTCATCGGCCACGAAATGGTCCGCGGGCAGGACGAGCGCAATCTCGTCGCTCTCGCGACGGGCAACCACCGTGGCGAGGCCCGCGGCAACCGCCGTGGAGCGCGCCAGCGGCTCGCCCAGCACGTTGTCCTCAGGCAGCTGCGGAAGCTGAGCCTGGGTGGCCCGGATATGCGCCTGGGACGTGATGACGTAGATGTCGTGGGGCTTCAGGAGGCTGCCGAGGCGCGCCACCGTCTGCTGCAGGAGGCTCGTCTCCCCGGTGAGAGCCAGGAGCTGCTTGGGTGACTTGCGGCGGGAGAGCGGCCAGAGGCGGGTCCCGGAGCCGCCGGCCATCACGATCACAAACATCAGCCGACCTCCTTCTCTTCGCCGCGCAACTCTCGCGCCGCGGCCTTCTCCTCCTCCGGAGCATCGCAGCGCTCCAGGAGGTCCAGCGCGATTTGCCCCAGCCGCCTCGCGGTTGTCACGTTTCGCAGCTCGAGCTCGGCGTGGCCCATCCCCAGCGCGGCCAGGCCCTCTTCCCGCTCGGCGCCGATGTCCCGCGCCTCGCTGATCGCCTCGGCATAGTATCGGCGGCTGCTCAATGGATCCCCTCCCCCAGCCCGCACGTCGCCGATCAAGCGGGCGGCCCGCGTCGCGTCCAGATCCATGCCGGCCTGTTCGAAATGCCAGAGGGCGCGATGGCCCCAGATGTCGGCGGGCCACCATGCCTGTTCGCTCATCGCGGCCTCAGTCGCCATGGAGGCCGAAGCCCCGGCGGTCGGGTGATCCGCTGTGCTCTCCGCGGCCAGATAGCGCTGGGCGAGCTCGCCACGCCGCAGCGCGAGCGGCAACTTCGGCAGGGACTGGCGGGGAGGGTGTGGACGATCACCGAGGGCGGCGCGCACCCGTGAAACGAACGTGGAGATGGAGGTTCCAAGGCCCCCGCCGCGGGGCGGTTTTCCCCAGCGAATTGGCGAATTGGGCGTGGCGCGGGGCGTCACCGCGTCGCTCAGGCCATCGCCCCTGCGACTCCCACAGCGCCAGCCGCCTCACGCAGCGCGGAAGCGCGGTCTGTGCGCTCCCACGGAAGGTCGAGGTCGCTGCGCCCGAAGTGGCCGTATGCGGCGGTGGGACGGTAGATCGGCCGTCGCAGGTCGAGGCCCGAGATGATGGCGCCCGGCCGCAGGTCGAAGGTGCGCTCGACCAGATCGGCCAGCACGGAGTCGTCGACCACCCCGGTGCCGAAGGTCTGCAGGTTGATCGAGAGCGGATGCGCCACGCCGATGGCGTAGGCCAGCTGCAGCTCGCAGCGCTTCGCCAGGCCGGCGGCGACAAGGTTCTTGGCCACGTAGCGGGCCATGTAGGCGCCAGATCGGTCCACCTTGGTCGGGTCCTTGCCGCTGAAGCTGCCGCCGCCATGGCGCGCCATGCCGCCGTAGGTGTCCACGATGATCTTCCGTCCCGAGAGGCCGGAGTCCCCCATCGGTCCACCGATCACGAAGCGTCCCGTTGGATTCACGAGGTACCGCGTCTGGTCGTCGAGCAGCTCCTCGCTGATGGCGCCACGGATGACGAGCTCCCGGACCCCTTCCTCGAGGTGCATCGGGGCGACCTCGGGGTCGTGCTGGGTGCTGACCAGGACAGTGTGGACGCGCCGCGGCCGATGCTCGCCGTCGTACTCGACGGTTACCTGGCTCTTGCCGTCCGGCCGGAGGAACGAGAGGCCGCCCTCACGACGGACCTCGGCGAGCTTGCGGCTCACCTGATGAGCGAGCTGGATCGGCATCGGCATCAGCTCGGGCGTCTCGTCCGATGCGTACCCGAACATCATCCCCTGGTCGCCGGCACCGAGCTCGTCCGGATCAATCCCCTGCTTCGCCTCCAGGGCATGGTCGACACCCAGCGCGATGTCGGGGGACTGTTCCTTGAGCGCGGTGATCGTGCCGCAGGTCTCGTAGTCGAAGCCCAGGCGGGCGTTGTCGTAGCCGACCTTGCGGACGGTGTCGCGGACGACCGACTGCACGTCGCAGTACGTCTTGGTCGACATCTCGCCGAGGACGAAGACGAGGCCGGTCGTGGCGGCCACCTCGACGGCCACCCGGGATTCGGGGTCGCGGGAGAGGACGTCGTCAAGGACGGCGTCGGCGATCTGGTCACAAAGCTTGTCGGGGTGACCCTCGGTCACGGATTCCGAGGTGAACAGCGTGTGGCCGTCAGGCATGGACATTGCGCGGCCGAGTGTACCGTCGCTGGCCACGTCGCGCCGACCTTCCCACCAGCGGGCGATGCGGGTAGCATGCCGCCAGCCCATTCAAGGTCTGCTCGCCCCAAGGGAGGCAACACCGATGCGTCCTTTACGCTCATATCTCGCGCTGCTCACGATCGTTGCCATCACGGTTGCGTGCTCTCCCGGCTCGAGCTCGGGGGGGGAGAGCCGGGGTGCGGAGCCCAGCACCGGAAGCCAGCCAAGCCGGGCGGCCGCGAGTTCAGGCGGTGGCGGCGGCGGTAGCGGCGGCATCGGGAAGACGCTGGCAGATGGACAGTGGACGTCCGGGACGGCGCACCTCGATTACTCCGGCGACAAGAGTGGTTCCTTCGATGCCCCCCTCTTCGCGATCACCAGCCTGACCACGGGCGGGACCAGCGTGCTCACGTTCATTGACACGGAGAAGGGGCTGTCGGCCACCGTTGCCATCTACCCAGATTCGTTCGCCGTGTCCGTGACGACGGCCGCCTTCACCGGTGGCGCCGGGACCACCACCAATTGCACCGTGACCTACCAGGCCGGGGACGAACACAACATCGAGGCATCGTTTAACTGCCAGAACGCGCCGGTGATCTTCACGACTGGCGGCAACGGAACCGTGAACCTCGAGGGAACGCTTAGCGCGAGCCGATAGCGGTCGCGGTCCGCATCCCTCAGCGAATCTTCCTCAGTCGCCCACCACGCAGAAACTCATTGCCCTCGGGATCGGCCATGAGGTACCAGCAGTGTGACCCGATGCAATTCGGCTCGCCCTGGATGAGGTGGCCGCCGAGCGACCGAACGCGGTCACGGGCCTCATCAGGTAACGGGAAGGAGAGGTCCATGTGGGCGCGGTTCTTGCCGAGCTTCCCCTCCGGCACCTTCTGGAGGATGAGGTGAGGCCGATGGTCCTCAGGGTCATCGGGTCGCAGGACCATGAACTGGGTGATGGGCCGGGTGACTGGGTAGCCGAGCATGGCACTCCAGAAGGTGGTCGCCTGTTCGAGGTCATTCACGTCGAGGACGACCGAGATCCCCGGTCGTTCGAGGGTCACGTCCCAGATTCCCAGGACTCGCTGTACGCCTTCTGGGCGACGGTCATCGGGTCGATCTCGATCCCCATGTGGCTCAGCTTGAGCCGGGCGACCTCGCGATCGATCTCCTCGGGGATGCCGTAAACCTCCGGCTTGAGGTCCGCCGCGTGCGACCGCAGCCACTCGAGGCCCAGCGCCTGGTTGGCAAAGCTCATGTCCATGACCAGCGCGGGGTGTCCCTCGGCGGCGCCGAGGTTGACGAGGCGCCCATCGGCCAGGAGGAAGAGGCGCCGGCCATCGGCCATCAGGTATTCGCGGGTGAACGGCCGCACTTCTCGAGTCGAGGTCGCCTGCGACTCGAGCGCAGAGAGCTCGAACTCGTCGTTGAAATGCCCGGCGTTGGCGAGGATGGCGCCGTCACGCATCTTCGGGAAGTCGGTTGCGCCCCATACGTTGAGGTTGCCGGTGGCGGCGATGAAGATGTCGCCGATCTCCGCGGCGACCCCCGCGGTCGTGACACGGTAGCCGTCCATCGCGGCCTCGAGCGCCCGGATCGGGTCGACCTCGACCACCGTAACAATGCCGCCCATCCCCGCCGCGCGAGACGCGATCCCGCGACCAACCCAGCCGTAGCCGCCGACGACGACCTGCTTGCCGGCAATCAGCACGTTCGTGGCGCGCAGGATCCCGTCGATGGCGCTCTGTCCGGTCCCGTATCGGTTGTCGAAGAGGTGCTTGGTGAGCGCCTCGTTCACGCCCAGCACGGGGTAGCGCAGCGCGCCGGCTGCTGCCATGGCGCGCAACCGGATGATCCCGGTCGTCGTCTCCTCGGTCCCGCCCACGACGTCCGGGAGCAGCTCGGTCCGGCGCGTGTGGATCTCGTTCACGAGGTCGGCGCCGTCGTCCATCGTGACCTGCGGCGCGTGATCCAACGCCGCGCCGATGTGGCCGTAGTACGAGTCGCGGTCCTCGCCCTTGATCGCGTAAGTCGGGATGCCCTCGTGCTCGATCAGCGAGGCGGCCACGTCATCCTGCGTCGAGAGTGGGTTGGACGAGCAGAGGACGGCGTCAGCGCCTCCGGCGGCCAGTGTCCGCATCAGGTTCGCCGTCTCGGCGGTGACGTGCAGGCAGGCGCTGATCTTCCAGCCCGCCAGCGGCTGCTCCGCCGCAAAGCGCTCCCGAATGCCGGCAAGCACCGGCATCTGGCGGTCAGCCCATTCGATCTTCAGCGCCCCCGCATCGGCCAGGCCGATGTCGCGAACGTCTCCCTTCAGCGTTGGTCTCGTGGCCACGTGATTCGCATCGCCTCTCGTATTGGTCGCATCAACCCCCAGCCGCCGGAACGGCGGCGTCCCAGCCTCTCAGTCAGCCGGCAGTACTCACGGTAGCCGAGTCTGGAGTAGGCCGCGACGGCCGGGGCGTTATCGGCGTGGACGTTGAGGGCCACGTCGGGCACCTGCTGCAGCAGATCCGCCGTCACCGCACCGGTCACCATCTTGGCGAAGCCGTGACCACGGAAGTCAGCGTGCGTCATCACGTTGCCGACCACGGCGATCCCCTCACCGCGGTTGATCAGGTGCGTGCCGGCGGCGCTCACCAATCGGCCGCGGATGCGGATCCCGTAGTAGACCGCGTCATCCAGGATCGCTTGCGCGAAGCCGGCACGGAAGCCGAGCTGGTAGAGCCGATTCAGGTCGTCGATGTCCCCCCCGTCGAGGCGCTGCGCGGCGCCCGCGTTCTGCACGAACGTCTCCGAGTCGACGACCATCCGGAGCAGGAGGGTGGGCCGCTCGAGCTCATACAGGTCGACAGCGGCATCGTCGAGCGCCTCGGTCGACTGGAAGAACGCATCGCGCGGCTTGATGACGCTGGCGAGCACGGCGCGGCAGCCGGCAGGATCGCCCATCAGGAAGAGCGGCTGCGGGACGAGGCCGTCGTGGTGCATCGCCAGCGCCACGGGCTCGCCGTCGCCATCGTATGCGATTCCCCACGAGCAGCGGGCACGCGATGCGGAGTCGAGGTCGCCGAGCGCGTAGGCGGCATAGCGGCGGTCGGTGCGCAGATAGGCCGCGATCTCGGCGCGATTGGTGACGGCGCGGGCGCGCAGCTGGGTGGCCGGGAGGGCAGCCATGGAAGCGGCGGCTAGTAGGCGAGCAGCGTGTGGATCTTGAACTCGCCGAGCTTGTCGCGGCCGCCGAGCGCGGTCAGTTCGACCATGAACGACAGCCCGGCGATCTCGCCGCCCAGGCGTTGCACCAGCTCGATCGTGCCGAGCACCGTGCCGCCTGTCGCCAGCAGGTCATCCACGACCAGCACGCGCTGACCTCGGCTGATCGCGTCCTTATGAATCTCGAGCGTGGCGGTGCCGTACTCGAGGTCATATTCGACCTCGATCGTCTCGGCCGGCAACTTTCCGAGCTTCCGCACGGGGACGAAGCCCGCTCCCAGCCGATCAGCCAGTGGCGCCGCGAAGATGAACCCGCGGGACTCCATCCCGACCACCAGGTCGATGTGCTCCCCGTCCACCGCCTCGGCCATCCGGTCGATCACCTCGCGGAACGCATCGGCCTCGCGCAGCAGG
>JBDTYC010000054.1:0-8412 GCA_040005815.1 Chloroflexota bacterium | reverse complement strand
TGGTGAAGAACGCCGTGCAGGCCGCATCGCGACGGCGATCCTGGCGGCGCGTGCGCAAGGTCGGCTCGTGACCGCAGCTGACCTGGCGGAGGTCGTGGCGGGCGCGGTCCCCGCCAGCCGCGCCGATGCCGGACGGATCCATCCCGCCACCCGCACCTTCCAGGCGCTCCGCATCGCCGTCAACCACGAGCTCGAGGTGTTATCCGAGGCACTGGCCGGCGCCCTCGCGGCGCTGGCCCCCGGAGGCCGGCTGGCGGTGATCAGCTACCACTCCGGCGAGGATCGGATCGTCAAGCGCTTCATGGCTCGCGAGAGCCGGGACTGCATCGAGGAGCCGCTCCCGCCCGTCTGCCTGTGCGGCCATCGCGCACAGCTCCGTCCCATCGTCAGGAGGGGCATCACCCCGACCGCCGCCGAGGTGAGTCGGAACCGCCGAGCTCGCAGCGCACGCCTGCGAGCGGCCACCAAGCTCGCGCCGGCAGGCGCGTGACCGTTGGAGGAAGGTTATCCATGAGCCGAGGACGCCCCCGTCATCAGTCCAGCCGCAGGCGCACGTACAGCGGCCGCCAACGGGACCTGCGCGAGCGTCGTGCGCACCAGGAATCTGACGCGCCTCGCGTGCTCGACCAGGACGCTTCGTTCGATGGCGACGAGACCCGCGAACTCGAGACGCCGAGTTGGACGATCCAGCTCAACGCGCGAGCGAGCGCGGCCTAGGTGGCCATCGTTGGAGCGCGCCCGGCGACCGGGATCGGCATCGTCAGACGCCGACCTCGACCCCGGACGCGCCCCGCCCCGGCCCGAAGCCGCGCACGTCGCGTGGCTCGCGGCCGGGTCAGCAGCATCTCGACCCTGCTGGTCGCGATCGCCGCAGCCGCCGGGCTCTGCCTCTTCTACCTGAGCCAGTCCACACACGTCGCCGCGCTTGGCTACCAGATCGACGCCCTGCAGGCGCGGGTCTCCGACCTGCGCGCCGAGCAGCAGCAGCTCACGTTCCAGATCGGGGAGGCTCGCTCGCCAAGCACCGTCGAAGCGAAGGCGCAGAGCGAACTGCGGTTGGTGCCGCTCGACCCAACCGTCGTCCGCTTCGCCATGAGATCGATTGACCCAGCCCTCTTGAAGTAGTCGGCCGGGGAGATGCCCCAGTCGTCGGAGTAGCCGTGCTCGCCAGGACCGACAGCCGTGCCCGCGCCCTGTTCCTGCTGATCCTCACGGCCATGCTCGCCACCCTGGTTGGTGGGCGCCTCGTCTTCTGGCAGGTGATCGATCGGGATCGGGTCGCGGCCATCGCGCTCAACCAGCTCGCGCAGAACGAGGAGATCCCGGCCGAGCGCGGTGAGATCCGCGACATCAATGGCGTCCTGCTGGCCACATCGGTCGAGGTCCAGTCGGTCTATGCCATCCCGCCCACGGTCAAGAAGGGCGATCCGGAGAGTGCGGCCACACTGCTCGCCGCGGTCCTGGGAATGGACACCAACGATGTCCGTGCTCGCCTCACCGGCAAGGATCCATGGGTCTGGCTACGGCGGCGCGTCGACGCCCAGATGGCACAACGCGTGGCCGCGCTGGGCATCCCCGGGGTCGGGATGCTGCCCGAGACCCAGCGCGTCTACCCGATCAACGGGGTCGCGCCCGATACGACGCTGGGTGCCCAGCTGCTCGGCTTCGTGAACGTCGACGGCGAGGGGCAATACGGGATCGAGGGGGCCGAGGACGCGCTCCTGGCCGGGCTGCCAGGATCGGTCAGCGCCCAGGAGGACGTCATTGGGCGCAGGATCGCCGACTCCGTCTACGAGCTGCGTCCCCCGGTCAACGGCGCCGACCTGCGCCTGACGCTCGACGCCGGCCTGCAGCACATCCTCGAGGCCACGATGTGGTCCACCTTCGAGAAGAACCAGGCGCAGGGCGTGACTGGGTTGGTGATGGACGTGCACAGCGGGGCGATCCTGGCGATGGCGTCCTTCCCGACCTTCGACGCCAACGCCTACGGCAGCACCGACCCGGCCCTCTTCACGGACCCAGCGGTGAGCCGGCAGTACGAGCCCGGGTCGGTGATGAAGGCCTTCACCGTGGCCGCGGCACTCGATGCAGGGGCCATCGACCTGCAGACCACGGTCGAGGACGACAACAACCTGCGGCTCAGCGGGCTCCGCATCCAGAACGCCGACCGCTACACGGTTCCGTATGGCCACGGTGAGATCACGGCGGGCGACGTGCTGAAGCTGTCGAATAATGTCGGCGCCGCCAAGATCGGGCTCCTGCTCGGCAGGCAGCGCCTGTACGAGGCGTTCAAGCGCTTCGGCTTCGGCGCGCCAACGGGCGTCGACATCGCCGGAGAGGCATCGGGCGTGGTCTGGAACCCCGACGGCCCGAATGCCACGGGCGACCTGACCGCCGCCCAGAACGCATTCGGCCAGGGGCTGAGCGTGACCGCGGTGCAGCTGGTCGCCGGCTATTCGGCGATCGCCAACGGCGGGACGCTGGTGACGCCGCACGTCATCGCCGGCTGGACCGGACCTGATGGGGTCTACCACGGCACCGAGGTGCAGCGGGGCGAGCGGATCATGCGCGAGGAGACGGCCAAGACGATGGTCCAGCTGCTAACCGACGCGGTCGACAACGGACGTGCGCAGCCAGCGAAGATCCCCGGCTACTCGATCGCGGGCAAGACCGGCACCGCTGAGGTTGCGGGCCCGAAGACAGAGCAAGTGCAGGTCGGGACCGATGGCGACGGGAAGCCGATCTATGAGCTGCGCATCCACCTCGTCTACCAGCACGGCTGGATCGACTCCTCCTTCATCTCGATCATGCCGGCCAGCCATCCGCAATACGTGACCCTGGTCCTGATCCACCGCCCGGTGACCTGGGGCCTGTACAAGATGGCGCAGACCCCGGTCAGCGTCTTCCGCAGCCTGGCGCCGCAGATCTTCGACTACCTGGCCATCGCACCCGACCGGATCGTGGAGCCGGTTGCGGCCAAATGAGGCTGGTAGACTCGGCCGACCCCTCCGCAGGGAGCAGCGTGCCACCGTCAATCCGGCTCGACGACCTTCTGGCTGCCACCGGGGCGCGTCTCCTCGGGCCGACAAGCGTCACCTCCTTCGCCAGCGCCGCGGTTGACTCTCGCCATGTCGTCCCGGGCTGTTGCTTTGTCGCCCTTCCCGGCGAGCGGACCGATGGTCATCGGTTCGTGTCAGACGCGATCCGAGCCGGTGCCTCGGTCATCCTCGTCGAGCGCCCCGTCGAGGTTTCCGCCGGCGCGGACGTGGCCGTCGTCCAGGTCGCCGACGCGCTGGTCGCTCTCCAGGAGATGGCAGCCTGGTGGCGGGCGCGTTCGACCGTCAGGGTGGTGGGGATCACGGGGTCCACCGGCAAGACGATCGCGAAGGAGATCGTCGCCGACGTCCTGTCGCGCACCCTTCGCGTCCTGCGCAATAAGGGCAACCTCAACAGCGAGACCGGCCTCCCCATGACGCTCCTCCGCCTGGAGCCGTCCCACCAGGTGGCCGTGCTGGAGATGAGCATGTACACCGAGGGCGAGATCGCCCGCCTGGCGGAGATCGCACGACCTGAGGTGGGCGTGGTCCTGGCCGTCCACCCGACCCACCTCCAGCGTGCCGGCAGCCTGGAGGCGATCGCCCGCGCCAAGGCAGAGCTTCCTGCGGCGCTGCCTCCGGAGGGGCTGGCGGTGCTGAACGCGGATGACTCGAACGTCGCCGCCATGCGCCTCGTCACCGCAGCGGCGGTGCAGACCTTTGGGCTCGGGCCGGACGCCGACGTGCGCGCGACCGAGGTCGAGTCGCACGGGGTGGATGGCACGAGCTTCACGCTCGAGGCGCCCTGGGGGCGCCGCCGGCTGCGCTCGGCCACGCCAGGCCGTCACCTGGTCCCGCATGCGCTCGCCGCGGCTACGGTCGCCGATCATTTCGGCGTCCCGCTCGACGAGGTCGAGGCCGCGCTGGCGGCGGGGAGCCGCGCCAGCCACCGCATGGCGGTGGTAGAGGCCACCGGCGGAGCGACGGTCATCGACGACACCTACAACGCGTCGCCGGTCTCGGTCGGCGCCGCACTCGACTTCCTGGGTGAGAGCCCGCTCGCCGCAGGTCGGTCGCGCTACGCGGTGTTGGGCGACATGCTCGAGCTCGGGCCAGACGAGGAGCGACTCCATCGCGAGATCGGTGCGCGGGCCGCGGCGGTCGCCGATGGGCTCGTGGCGGTCGGTGAGCGCGGCCGCTGGATCGCCGAAGGGGCGAGGGCAGCGGGCATGAGAAGGGTCAGCGAGGCCGACGACGCCGACCAGGCGGTCATCGCCGTCGAGCGCGATTTCGCTCCCGGCGTGGGCGACCTGCTGCTGGTGAAGGGATCACGCGGGATCGAGCTCGACCGGCTGGTGGCGGCGCTCACCGGCGAGAATGCGGGGCACGACTGAGATGCTGCCGATCGTCGTCGCTCTCCTCGCCGCCTTCGCCGGCGTCGTGCTGCTCGGCCCGGTCTTCATCGGCCTCCTCCAGCGGCTGGGGTTCGGCAAGCAGATTCGCTCCGACGGCCCCGAGAGCCATTTCGGCAAGGCGGGGACCCCGACGATGGGTGGGATGCTCCTCGTCGTGGTGGTCATGTTCCTGGCCATGGCGATGCGGATCGAGGATGCGTACACGCTGACCCCGATGCTCGCGCTGGTGGGCGTCGCAATCCTCGGCGCGATCGATGACTTCGTGAACATCCACACCGGCATGGGCGTCCGAGGGCGCTTCAAGCTGGTCTGGCAGACGGTGGTGGCGCTGCTCGCCGCGTTCTACATCGAACGCCACTTCGCGATTCCTGGCGTCAACATCTCGTTCATCTCGGTGCCGATTCCGTTCGCCGGCGAGGTCGTCATCGGCGGGATCCTCTTCGTCCTGTTCGTCGCCTTCGTGATCGTCGGAGTCAGCAATGCGGTGAACCTCACAGACGGCCTCGACGGGCTGGCCAGCGGGGTCCTCATCTTCACCTTCGTGGCCTACCTGCTGATCGCGCTGGTGGCGGTTCCCGAGGGGAAGCCGTCCCAACCGAACCTCGCGGTCTTCTGCGCCCTGATCATTGGCGCGCTGATGGGCTTTCTCTGGTTCAACGTGCACCCGGCGCAGCTGTTCCTGGGCGACGCCGGCTCGCTGTCGCTGGGCGCCACCCTGGCGGTTGTCGCGACCATCACCGCCCAGCTGCCGCTCCTGGCGGTGATCGGCGCCGTCTTCTTCGCGGTGATCATGAGCGTGGTCCTGCAGGTGATCTCGTTCCGGCTGCGGGGGCGGAGGATCTTCCGGATGACGCCGCTCCAGCACCATTTCGAGTTGATCGGCTGGGCCGAGGAGAAGATCACCGTCCGCTTCTGGATCGTGGGCGCGTTGGCCGGCCTGCTCGGCTTCAGCCTCTACCTCGCCACCGTGCGCGGCCTGTAGGGAGACCGATGACCACCATGACCGCGCCGATCGCGACCCTCGAGGACCTGCGGGGACGCCGCGCCCTGGTGCTGGGCCTCGCCCGCTCGGGGACCGCGGTGGCCCGCCTGCTGGCCGATGCCGGCGCTGAGGTCACGGCCTACGACCGTCGGCCGCCTGCCGAGCTGACCGAGGCGGTCGAGACGCTGGGCGATCGCGCCGTCCACCTGGCGCTGGGGGTCACCGTCGACGAGGCGCGAGCCCTCATCGCCAGCGCCGACCTGCTGGTCACCAGTCCGAGCATCTCGCCGACGATGCCGACCACGGACGCCTGGCTGCGGGACGCGATCACCGACGCAATCGGACGCGGCGTGGAGGTGGTCAGCGAGGTAGAGCTCTTCCTGCGCCTCACCCGTGCCCGCGTGATGGCCGTCACCGGTACGAAGGGCAAGACCACGACCACCTCGCTGATCGGCGCGATCATGGACGCAGCCGGGATGCCGCATCTGCTGGGGGGCAACATCGGCCGGCCGTTGATCGAGGAGGTCGCGCGCCTCGGCCCGCAGGACTGGGCTGTGCTCGAGCTCTCGGAGCTGCAGCTGCCGACGATCTCGCGCGGCGCCGAGATGGCGGTCTACACCAACATCGGGGCCGATCATCTCGACCGGCACCGCACCCAGGAGGCGTATCGTGCGGTGAAGGCGCGACTCGCCGAGCTGAGCGTGCGGCACGGCCACGTGGTCCTCAACGCGGACGACCCAGGCTGTCGCGAGCTGGGGGCGCGGCTCCCGGCGGCTTCGATCGCGTGGTACGCGCTCGCCGCGGGGGACACCTGGATCTCGGCGCGACTGGTGGACGGCTGGCTCACGATCCGCGGTGAGCGGGTGCTGGCGGCCGCCGAGGTGCCGGTCCCCGGACGTCATACCCTGGCGGATGCCCTGGCGGCGGCACTCGCCACGTCGCTGGTCGGGATCCCAGCCGAGGCGATCGCGGCCGGCATCCGCGACTTCGGCGGCGTGCCGCATCGGCTCGAGCGGGTGGCCACCCGCAACGGGATCGCGTGGGTCAACGACTCGCAGGCGACCATCCCGATGGCGGCCATCGGCGCGCTCGACGCCTTCGCCCCGGCCAAGGTCGTGCTGATCGCCGGGGGCAAGGACAAGGGCCTCGATTACGCGGCGTTTGCCGATGCCATCGTCCGGCGCTGTCGGGCGGCGGTGCTGATCGGCGAAACGGCCGACCGGCTGGCCGAGCTGATCGCGGGTCGTGTCCCCGTCGTCCGGGCCGTCGCGATGCGCGACGCGGTGGCGGCCGCGGCCGCCTGGGCGGTGACCGGGGACGTGGTGGTGCTGGCGCCTGCGGCCGCCTCGTTCGACATGTTCGATGACTACGCGGCGCGGGGTGACGCCTTCCGGGCCGCCGTCCGCGCACTGGATGCGCCGGAGCCGGGGGAGGCCGACGCATGACCGCGATGGCCGCCACCGCGACCCGCCGAACGGCACGCGCCGGCGTTCGCCGCGAGCGCCACGAGGCCTCCTACCCGCTGCTGATCGCGGTCATCGCGCTCGTCGCCATCGGGGTGGTGATGGTGTACTCGGCCTCCAGCGTGCGCTCCTACATCTCCACCGCGGATCCGGGGAGCCAGGGATTCCAGCAGGGGATCTGGGCGTTCCTTGGGCTGGCGCTCATGATCGCCGCCAGCCGCACCGATTTCCGCCTCCTGCGCTACGCCGCGATCCCGATCTTCTGGGTGACCCTGGCACTGCTGGTGATCGTGTTGATCCCCGGCATCGGCACCTCCGCCTTCGGCTCACGACGGTGGCTCTACCTGCCGGGGATCGGTGGATTCCAGCCGGCGGAGCTCGCCAAGCTGGCGGTCTGCCTGTACCTCGCTCACTGGCTCGACCGCCGCGGGACGGAGGCACATGGGCTCTGGAACGGCCTCGTCCCGTTCACCATCCTGGTGGCGCCCGGCTTCCTGCTGATCGCGCTCGAGCCCGACCTGGGGACCGCCGGCGTGTACGCCGCTGCGTCGCTGGCGATCTTCTTCATGGCCGGGGCCAACCTTCTCTACCTGGGCGCGATCGGGGCAGCTGTCCTTGCCGTGGCGTACCACATGGTGACCCAGACGGCGTACCAGCTCCAGCGGATCGACAGCTTCCTCGACCCGTTCCGGGACCCGCTGAAGAGCGGCTATAACGCCGTCCAGTCGCTGATGGCACTCGCCCTGGGCGGGATCACCGGCGCCGGCCTCGGCGCGAGCCGGCAGAAATACCTCTACCTGCCGGCCCCCTCCACCGACTTCATCTTCGCCATCATCGGCGAGGAATGGGGGCTCATCGGCACACTGACCGTGCTTGCATTGTTCGTGATGGTCGCCTACCAGGGCTACCGGATCGCAATCAACGCACCCGATAGCTTCTCCGGCCTGCTGGCCGCCGGGATCACGACCTGGCTGGTCGCCCAGGCCTGCATCAACATGATGGTCGTCACCGCGCTCCTCCCGGTCACCGGCATCCCGCTTCCGTTCATCAGCTACGGTGGCTCGGCTCTCATCATCAACCTCGTGGCGGTCGGCATCCTCTTGTCGATCTCGCGCGAGACCACGCAGACAGGATCAATGCTTGATGCGGTGTTCGGTGTCGGGCGGCGGGACAGGCGGGCACATCTACCCCGCGCTGGCCGTCGCAAGGGCACTGCGCGACGCGCAGCCCGGGCTTGAGGTCAGCTACATCGGCGGCGCGCGCGGTCTCGAGCGCAGCCTGGTGGCCGATGGCGAGCTGCCCTACCACCAGCTGGTGGTCCGGTCGCTGCGCAGCTCGGGAGCCGATCTCCACCTCGTCCTCGACCCACTCCGCCTGGCGGCATCGGTGCCGCAGGCCTGGCGCCTCCTCGGCCGGCTGCAGCCGGCGGTCGTCTTCACGACCGGCGGCTACCTCGCCCTCCCGCTCGTCACCGCGGCGCGGGCACGTGGCATCCCGAGCCTCCTCTGGGAGGGGAA
>JBDTYC010000053.1:0-8428 GCA_040005815.1 Chloroflexota bacterium | reverse complement strand
CTGCTTCCGCCTGAAGGGGCGCGAGGCGACGGTCATCACCGACCCCTGTCCGCCCGCCACCGGCTTCGTCGCAGGGAAGCACGACGTCGACCTGCTGACGATCTCCCATGGCCACGCCGACCACAGCTACACCCGCTCGATCACCGCCGGCCTGACGCTGACGCGCCCCGGCGAGTACGAGCATCGCAACCTGCTGATCACTGCCGTCCGCTCGTTCCATGACGGCGTGCGGGGCGCCGAGCGCGGCGAGAACATCATCTTCGCGGTCGAGATCGACGGAGTGCACGTCTGCCACCTGGGTGACCTGGGGCATCTCCTCACCGAGGAGGAGCTTTCGGAGCTCGGGCCCATCGACGTCCTCCTGGTCCCGGCCGGCGGCAACTTCACCATCGGTCCGGCCGAGGCCGCCGAGGTGGTCGCCCAGATCAGCCCCAAGATCGTGATCCCGATGCACTTCGCCACCGATGGCGCGTCGACCGACCTCCTGGGGCCCGAGCGCTTCCTGAAGGAGCTTGCCGTCGAGCCGATCCGCCAGCCGAAGGCCGTGGTCCAGGCCTCCTCGCTTCCCGAGGAGACGCAGGTGGTGCTGTTGGAGGCCCGCGGCCGCACCGGCTGAGCTCGTGTGGTGCCCGGGTGCACCGCCCGTTTCGCCCGGCACCGCTCCGGACCACACCGCTCGTCTACATTTCCCGCCGAAAGTACTAGGCAGCGTGGTACTTCCGGTGTATTCTCCCGCGACTTGGAAGCCCAAGGGGGTTCTACCGGGGGCTGCCGAGTGATCAGGGCAGGCTCATCCAGGGAGTCCCGCACAAGTCACGCGGCGCGTGTCTGCCATTGATCCAGCCCCCCTGGCAGGGACGGGGTAGAGGTTCGCCTCTATCCCGTCTTCTGTTGTCCGGCGCTGGACGCCTTCCGATTCCGTTGCGCGCCCGCAACGACCAGAGTGACCTGCTTCGAACCTCACTCCACCAGACCCTCCAGGGGTCCAGCCGGAGGTACTAGGCAGGCGCAGTACTTCCAGTTAGGGTCCGGATATCGACCCCCAGGGGGGCCGCGCGGGTGTTCCGCAGCGTGCCAAGGGGAGCTGGAAGGACTTAAGGAGAATTCATCGTGAACACTCGCACAATGACGCTGGCAAAGGTCTCGCGGACGAGCCTCGCGATGGCGGCCGTGGCCGCCCTCGCGCTGTCGATGGCCTACTTCGTGCGCCCGACCCTGGCAACCCAGCCAGACCCGCTGCACAAGGTCACCATCTGCCATCGCACCAACTCGGTCACCAACCCGTACGTCATCATCACGGTCGACGAGGCCTCGGTCGATGGCGCGGAGGGGAACGACAAGGGGCAGGGCGACCACCTGCTCGAGCACCTCGGTCCGGTCTGGGATGCCAACACCACCTACTCGCCGCCGCATAATGGCGACCAGTGGGGCGACATCATCCCGCCCTTCTACTCTGACGGCAGCACCCTTACCGGCTACTCCAGCCTGAACTGGGACGCTGCCGGCCAGGCCATCTTCGAGAACGACTGCAATTTCCCCGGTGAGACGGAGGAGTCGGTCGCGGAGTCGGTCGCGGAGTCGGTCGCGGAGTCGGTCGGCGAGAACGAGTCCGAGGCCGAGTCGGCTGCGGCGTCCGGCGAGTCGTCGTTCAAGGCCGGCGAGGGCACCCCCGGGGAGAGCGTCTCCGACGGTGCACTGTCCCTGAGCGGCGTCGGCCCTCTGCCGACCATCGCCTTCAGCCTGATCTTGCTCGCATCGCTCGGCGGCCTCGCCTACGCGAATGTCAAGTCGGTCCGCAACATCAGCTAGCCCCTGAACGGCGCAGGCCGAACGGGACGGGGTAGAGGTTCGCCTCTATCCCGTCTCTCCATGTCCGCCTAGATCAGCGCCAGCTCCCTGCCGACCTTCTCGAAGGCGCCCAGGCAGGTCTCCAGGTCCTCGGTGCTGTGCTCCGCGGTGACGATCGTCCGCACGCGGGAGCGGTCGTCCGGGACCGTGGGGAATCCAATCCCCTGCGCGAAGATTCCTTCCTCGAAGAGCCGATCCGAGAGCTTCATGGCCATCGCCCCGCTCCCGGCGATGACAGGCGTGATCGGCGTCTCCGATGCCCCGATGTCGAAGCCGAGCTTCGCCAGGCCTGCCTTGAAGAGGCGGGAGTTCTGCCACAGCCGCTCGATGAGCTCCGGCTCGGATTCGAGCACGTCGATGGCCGCCACGCACGCGGCCGCCACGGCTGGCGGGTGGGAGGTCGAGAAGAGGAACGGCCGGGCACGGTGGATCAGGATCTCGCGCAGCGCCTCGCTGCCGGCCACGTAGCCGCCGAGCACGCCGATAGCCTTCGAAAGGGTGCCCACCTGGACGTGCACGCGGCCATGCAGGTCGAAGTGGTCGACGCTGCCCCGCCCGTTCCGGCCGAGGACTCCCGAGGCATGGGCGTCGTCGACGTAGACGATCGCATCTGCCTCCTCGGCGGCCTCCACGATCTCGGGCAGGCGCGCGATGTCGCCATCCATGCTGAAGACCCCGTCGGTGATGACCATGACGATCCGGTCGGCGCCTCCCGGCGCCGCGCGCACCTCCGCCAGGACGGACCTGAGCGCATCCATGTCGGCGTGGCCGAAGACCTTGCGCTCCGCCTTGGTGAGGCGGATCCCGTCGATGATGCTGGCGTGGTTCAGGGCATCCGAGACGATCACGGCTCCCTCCGGCGCCAGGATCGGGATGACACCGCTGTTGGCAGTGAAGCCGGACTGGAAAGTGAGCACCGCCGGCACCTGCTTGAACTCGGCCAGGCGGCGCTCCAGCTCCTCGTGCAGGCTCATTGTGCCGGCGATGGTCCGGACGGCGCCGGAGCCCGCTCCGTAGCGCCGTACCGCCTCGATGGCGGCGTCGCGCAGGCGCGGATGCGTGTTCAGGCCAAGGTAGTTGTTGCTCGAGAGGGTGATCACCTCACGCCCGTCAATGATGCAGCGACTGCGCTGCTCGCTCTGCACCACCCGCAGGCGCCGATAGAGGCCCTTGGCCTTAAGGTCGTCGATCTCCGCCTCGAGGAACGCGAGCGGGTTGCGCGCACGGGCGCTGACGGTCTCGGTCATGGCAGGAGCACCACCTTTCCGGCGTGACGGGAGGCGAGCAGGTCGAAGCCCTGCTCCCAGTCGGCGAGGTCGAGGCGATGGGTGATGATCGGGGTGACGTCGAGCGCTCCGGAGCGCAGCAGCGCCTGGGTTCGCTCCCACGTGTCGTAGATGCGGCGGCCGTAGATGCCGTAGATGCGCAGCCCCTTCTGGATCACGAAGTCGGAGAGGTCCACACGGACCGGCTCGCCGAAGATCCCCAGCAGGCTGATCCGCCCACCACGCGTGATCGTGGCCAATGCCTGGTCGAGCGCCGCCTGCGCGCCGCTCATCTCGAGGACGACCTCGACCCCGTCGCCATCGGTGGCGGCCAGGATGCGGTCGACGGTGCCGGGGTCGCGTGCGTCGAGTGCCAAGTCGGCGCCCATCCCGCGTGCCAGCTCGAGCCGATACTCCTCGGTATCCGTCGCGATCACCTTGGCCGCTCCCGCCGCCCGGGCGATCCCCACCGCGCAGAGGCCGATCGGGCCGCAGCCGGTGACGAGCACCGTGCGCCCCTCGATCGGCTCGACGAAGGCGGCGTGCACGGCGTTGCCCATCGGCTCCTGGAGCGCGACGACCGCCGGGTCGAGGCCGTTCGACTCGATCGCGTTCGCCTCGGGGATCACCACGTACTCGGCGAAGCCGCCGTCCACGTGCGCCCCGATCACCCTGAGGTTCCGGCACAGGTGCCGATCGCCCCGCCGGCACTGGGCGCAGGTGCCGTCCACGATGTGACTCTCGACGCCCACCAGGTCGCCCTCGGCGACGCGCGTCACGCCGGCGCCCGTAGCCATGACCCGACCGGCCAGCTCGTGGCCGAGGATCGTCGGCGGCTTGACGATCTCGCTGGCCCAGATGTCCCAGCGGAAGAGATGCAGATCAGTGCCGCAGATCGAGGCGGCCTCCATCTTCAGCAACACCTCGCCGGAGCCGGGCACCGGGACCGGCCGCTGCACGAGCTCGAGGCCGGGCTCGGGACGCGTCTTGGCCAGCGCCCGCATGGTGCGTGGCGGGGCCGCAGTGGTCGTCATCGGGCCAGCTCGAGCAGCTCGGCCACGCCTGCGGCAGCGGCATGGTCGTCGGCCCTTGGCATTTCATCGACGATGGAGTTCTCGAGGACACCGATTCCCTCGATCTCGCAGCGCAGCCGGTCGCCGTCTTTGAGGTAACGAGGCGGGTCCTGGAAGTGGCCGACGCCGGCCGGCGTGCCCGTAGCGATCAGGTCGCCAGGCTCCAGGGTGATCGTCCGCGAGGCGAAGCCGATGACGGTCGCCACGTCAAAGACCATCTCCGCGGTGCTCGAGTCCTGCCACGTCTCGCCGTTCACGCTCGAACGGAGCCGCAGCGATCCGGGGTCTTGCAGCTCGTCGGCGGTCACCACCACCGGACCGATGGGAGCGAAGCCATCCGACCCCTTGGCCCTCAGCCAGCGATGGTCCTCGCGCTGCAGGTCGCGCATGGTGACGTCGTTGAGGATCGTGTAGCCGAAGACGTGGGCGAGCGCGTCGTCCCGCGAGATACCCTTGGCCCGCCGGCCGATCACCACCGCCAGCTCGCACTCCAGGTCGAGCTTCTCGGTGGCACGCGGTCGGGTGATCGCGGCGCCCGGCGAGGAAATCGCGTTGGCGAACTTGGCGAAGAGTGGCGGATATGAGGGCGGCTCGATCCCCTGCTCGCGACAGTGGTCGTGGTAGTTGAGCCCGACGCAGACGATCTTGCCCGGGCGCGGCAGCGGCGCCCGGAGCACGACCGTGTCGGGGTCGATCAGCTCGCCAGCAGCGGCCTCGCCAACCGACCCGCCGGATGCCAGCAGCTCGCCGACGTCATGGAGGCTGGTGGCGTCGGTCACATCCTGGATCCCGGCTCTGGTGAGGATCCCCAGTCGGGTCCGATGGTAGCCGGACGGGGCATCGCGCGGCGCATATGCCAGCAGCTTCACCGGGCCAGTATAGGGAGGCGCATCCGGGCCTCAGTCCTCGCTGAAGTAGGCTCGCGAGCCAGGTCGCAACAGCGCGACGATCAGCACCACGCTGATCACCAGCCCGGCTGGAACGAAGAGCGCCTGCCAGCCCGCGGTCGCCTCAGGCGGGAAGTCGAGCAGGATCGGTGGCAGCCCAGCCAGGATCGGGGCGGCGAGGACGGCGATCCCGATGGCGAAGCGATGCGCGATCCGCTTGCGCTGCATCGCCACCGTGATCCCGAAGAGGAGCGCGGCCAGCTCCAGCATCATGAAGATGCCCAGCAGGCTGAACGGCGCCTTCTGGCTGAAGTCGACGAACCCGATGATCCGCGGCAGCAGGATGCCGGTGATCGCCAGCAGCACGAAGGCCCAGACGAACCAGAGCCGCACGGCGAACGGCATCGGCGGCGAGGCAGGCTTCTGGTCGGGTGCGGCGTCTGATGACATCCCGGCGATCCTAGCAGCGGTTGCGCTGTTCCTCGCATACCATGGCCCTGCCTGGCCGCCGGCCACGCGCCGATGAGATCGAGGCGAGGCCGCCGTGATCGTCTTACAACCGACTCGAGCCCCCGCCGCCGCTTTGCGGAGGCATCTGGCCGCCTTGGCCGGCGCGCTCCTGCTGGCCGGGTGCTCGCTGCAGAGCACGCCAAGCCCGGTTCCCTCGATTGGCGGCTCGGCTTCGGGCGCGCCCTCGCCGTCGGTAACGCCCGGTGCCTCCGCGACGCCTGAGCCCAGTCCCAGCGACAGCGGGCGCCTGACGCTGCCGGCCCCTACCACGTCCGACCCCACCCCGATCAGCTACACCGTCAGCGTCGAGGTGGAGGCGGGTGGCTCCGGACGGCTCATCATCACCGTCACCAACCTCGGCTCGGAGCCCGTCCCGGAGCTTGTCCTGCGCTGGCCGACGGCGGTTCGGGAGACGATCTTCCTCGCCCCGTTTCAGCCCTCGCAGCAGCGCATCCGCGAAGGTGGCGATCCGCTTGTCCAGGACTGGACGAGGTGGGTGGACGGGCCGGGCGAGCGCGGCGAGCCGGCTGGAACGACCTCGCTGGGGTGGGGGCCGCTCCTGCGCGGTGGGACGCTCACCATCCGGGTCCTCGCGACGCGGGTTGCCCCCGGACCGATCACCTTCGACCTGCAGATTCTCAGCGGCGAGGCCATCCTCCGGAGCGACGGCGCCCCAGCCTGGCTGCAGGTGGAGATGCCATGACGCGCGCCATCCTGCCGGCGTGGACCGATGCCGACCCGATCCTCCACGCTCGCCTGGGCGAGGTGATCGACCCGGATCGCAAGGTGCTCGCCGCGCTCGAGCGGATCGTGCCGCTCTCCGGCAAACGGATCGCCGATGTCGGAACCGGAATCGGCCACTACCCGATGCTCCTGGCGCGGCGAACGGGTCGCACTTACGGGATCGAGTCGGACCCGGTGCTGTTGGAAGTGGCGAGGAAGCGGGCGGACGACGCGCATCAGCCGAACCTGCGCATCGTGGAGGGCGGCCTAGACCTGCTGCCGCTGCGCGATGAGGCGGTCGACGTCGTCCTGTGCGGCCTGATCGAGCCAAACGACGCCTCGCTGCCCGGGATCACGGAGCTGCTGCGGGTGATCCGGCCAGGCGGCCGGCTGATCGTCATCGGCTACTACGGGCGCGACCAGGTGGCCAGCCTGCTCGAGCCGGAGGTCGTGGCCCACGCGTTCGAGGCGACGCGGCGGCGGACCGGCTGGTGGCTGCGCCACGGCTTCAAGATCAAGGTGGTCCATACCCGGCTGGACATCTCCGATCCGGCGACCGCGCTGGAGCTGCTGCCGCGCCTCTACGGGGACCGCGGAGTGGCGTTCCTGATGGCCCCGCACCCGCCGTTCCTCACGCTGAAGCTAGGCCTCTTCCACCGCCTCAAGCACTGACGCGAAAACCCGTTGCGGGCGTGTGATCCGGGTACTACCATCGGTCGGTCGAAGGCCAGGCTCTTCTCCCCCCGGAGCCTGGCCTTTGGCATTCCCGGACTGCGGAAGCAGAGTGCGATAATGGGCGACCCCCGGAGGCTCGAGAGGCGAGATGGCGACCACCACACCCCGCATGAAGATCACTTACGCGACGCTGTCGGCCGATAACGAGGAGCTGCAGTCGGCCTTCGACGCCGCCCTCGAGCGAGCCCGGGGCGAGCTGGGGCGCTCGTATCCGATGCTGATCGGCGCGGAGGAACGACGGGGGGAGACCGAGTTCGAGGACCGCTCGCCGATCGATGCCACGATCGTCGTCTCGCGCTTCCCGGTCGGCACGCGGCAGGATGTGCGCGATGCCGTCGCGGCGGCCCGCGCCGCGTTTCCGGCCTGGCGCGACCTCGGCTGGCGCAAGCGGCTCGAGCTCATCCGGCGCGCAGCCGACCTGATCAGCGAGCGGCAGTTCGACTATGCGGCGCTGATGTCGGTCGAGGTCGGGAAGAACCGGCTCGAGGCCCTGGGCGACGTCGAGGAGACCGCCGACCTGCTGCGCTACTACAGCGACGGGATGGAGAAGGCGAACGGCTTCGTGCAGCCGATGGGCTCCCTCTCGCCGGCCGAGCACACCCGCTCCATCCTCAAGCCCCACGGCGTGTGGGGCATCATCAGCCCGTTCAACTTCCCCATGGCGCTCGCCGGCGGGCCGGCCGCTGGGGCGCTGATCGCCGGCAACACGGTGGTCATGAAGCCCAGCTCGGATGCGCCACTGATGGCCTACAAGTTCTGTGAGGCGCTGCGCGACGCGGGAATCGAGCCGGGCGTCTTCAACCTCGTGACCGGCGCCGGCGAGACGGTCGGGGCTGAGCTCGAGGAGAACCGCGACATCGACGGGATGGTCTTCACCGGCAGCTACGAGGTCGGGATGCGGCTCTACAAGAGCTTCACGACCGACTACCCGCGGCCGATCATCACCGAGATGGGCGGCAAGAACCCATCGATCGTGACCGCCTCGGCCGACCTCGACGAGGCGGCTGAGGGGGTCATGCGCTCTGCCTTCGGCTACGACGGCCAGAAGTGCAGCGCCAACAGCCGGGTCTACGTCGAGCGCTCCGTGGCGCGACCCTTCGTGGACCTGCTGGTGGAGAAGGCCGGCCGCATCAAGGTCGGCGACCCCACCGAGCGGCAGAACTGGATGGGTCCGGTCATCAACGAGCGGGCGCTTGGCAAGTTCACGGCAGCGGTGGCCGAGGCGAAGGCCGATGGCGGCCGAATCGAGGTCGGCGGCAACGTCCTGCGCGACGACGCGACGGAGCGGGGCTACTTCCCGATGCCCACCGTCGTCAGCGGGCTGCCGACCACCCATCGGCTCTTCCGCGACGAGCTGTTCGTGCCCTTCATCGTGGTCGGCGAGGTC
>JBDTYC010000052.1:0-8519 GCA_040005815.1 Chloroflexota bacterium | reverse complement strand
GGCGAGGACCACCTCTCGAACACGCCGAAGCACATCGCCCTGATCCGGGCGCTCGGCTATCGGGAGCCGATCTTCGGCCACATCCCGCTGATCCTCAACCCGGATCGATCGAAGATGAGCAAGCGGAAGTCGCAGACCGCCATGACCGCGTATCGCGAGCAGGGCTACCTGCCCGAGGCGATGGTCAACTTTCTCGCCTTCCTTGGCTGGTCGCCGGGGACAGAGGAGGAGATCTTCTCGCTGGCCGAGCTGGCGGAGCGCTTCGACATCGGTGAGGTGCACAAGGCCGGCGCGGTCTTCGACGCGGATCGCCTCGATTACCTCAACGGCGTCTACATCCGCTCACTGGCCGATGGGCAGCTTGCGCTGCGGCTGCGCCCGTTCCTGCCGGAGGTGCTCGACGACGGGATCCTGATGCGCCTCGCGCCCTTGCTGAAGGAGCGGCTGGTCCGTCTGGCCGATGCCACCGAGCTCGCCGCCTTCCTGACCGAGACTGATGCCGAGGTGGCCGCCCTGTACGCGGCCGACCTGCTGCTCGCGAAGGGCCGCTCCGCTGCCGAGACCGCCGAGGCGATACGGCTTGCGCGCGAAGCACTGGCCGCCTTGCCCGAGGAGGACTTCGCTGGGGGCGAGCTGGAGGCGATCTGCCGCAACGCCGCGGAGGGCCACGGCTGGAAGGCGGGTGACTTCTTCCGGCCGCTCCGCGTGGCCGTCACCGGCCGCCTCGTATCCCCGCCTCTCTTCGGCTCGATGGAGCTGGTGGGACGCGATCGCACCCTGTCACGCATCGACGCCGCGATCACCCGGCTGGGAGGCTGAAGTGGCGACCTGCGCGAGCTGCTCGACAGAAAACCCGGAGGGGGCGCGGTTCTGCTACTCGTGCGGAAGCGCCATTGGCGTCTCCATGGAGCCCGCTCGCGAGTCGCGCAAGACGGTCACCGTCCTCTTCATCGACGCGGTCTCGTCCACGTCCCTGGGAGAGCGGATGGATCCGGAGTCGTTGCGCGCCGTGATGACCCGTTACTTCGACGTGATGCGCGACGCGATCGAGTCACATGGCGGGGCCGTGGAGAAGTTCATCGGCGATGCGGTGATGGCGATCTTCGGGGTGCCGACGGTGCATGAAGACGATGCCCTTCGGGCGTGCCGCGCGGCAGTCGAGATCCGCAGCCGCCTGGCCGAGCTGGAGCCGCAGATCCGCGCCGACCGCGGCGTGGCGATCGAGTGGCGCGCGGGGATCAACACCGGCCCGGTCGTGGCGGGCGATGTCGCCGCTGGACAGCGGATTGTCACCGGCGACGCAGTCAACGTCGCTGCCCGCCTCGAGGCCGCCGCCGCGCCCGGCGAAATCCTGATGGGAGCGGAGACACATGCGCTCGTCCGGGCCGCGGTGTCGACCGAGGCGGTCGAACCGCTCACGCTGAAGGGCAAGTCCGATCCCGTCCCGGCCTGGCGCCTGACCGGCGTGTCCGAGTCGGTCGGCAGGCAAGCTCGGCCATCGGATGCGCCCCTCGTCGGACGTCTGCGGCCGTTGCGCCTCCTCGATGACGCGTTTCACGAGGCGGTCGAGGAGCGGATCTGCCACCTGTTCACCATCGTGGGGGCTGCAGGTGTCGGCAAGTCGCGGGTCATTGACGAGTTCATCGGCTCGTTAGGTGACCGGGCGCAGGTCGCCACCGGCCGCTGCCTCGCTTACGGCCAGGGGATCACCTACTGGCCGGTGGCGGAAGCGATTCGGGGCGTCGCAGGCATTGCCGAGGGCGACCCCCCCGAGACTGCCGTCGCACGTCTGCGTGAAGTGCTCGGCTCGGAGCCGGAGGCCGACCGGGTGGGCGCGATCGTGGGCGGCCTGTTGGGCATCGAGGACAGCCCAACGGCGCCTGATGAGATCTTCTGGGCGATTCGCAAGACCTTCGAGGCGGCGGCCCGTCAGAAGCCGCTCATCCTCGTGCTCGATGACATCCACTGGGGTGAGCCGACCTTCCTCGACCTGATCGAGCACATCGCCGATTGGACTCGTGACGCGCCCATCCTTCTCGTCGCCATCGCGCGTTCCGATCTGCTCGAGAAGCGGCCGACCTGGGGTGGTGGCAAGCGCTGGGTCACCACGATGCAGCTGGAGCCCCTCTCGGACGTCGAGAGCGAGGAGCTGGTGGCCGGCCTGCTGGGGCGCGCTGACCTCCCTGCGGAGTTCAGGAGCCACATCAGTCACGCGGCAGAAGGCAACCCCCTTTTCGTCGAGGAGCTTCTCGCCAAGCTGATCGACGACGGATTCCTGGTCCAGTCAGGTGACGGATGGGCGGCACCCGGGGATCTTCGCGAAATGAGACTCCCGCCGACCATCCAGGCCCTGCTGGCGGCGCGGCTGGACGGCCTGGCAAGCGAGGAGCGGACGGTGATCGAGCGGGCCGCGGTTGAAGGCAAGATATTCCACCGTGGCGCCGTCACCGAGATGGCTCCGGAGCCGATGCGCGGACAGGTTCGCGATCGGCTCGCCACGCTCATGCGGATGGAGCTGGTGCGACCCGACCAGGCCTCCTTCGCGGGGGAAGAGGCGTATCGGTTCCGTCACCTGCTAATCCGTGACGCCGCCTACCAGGCGCTCGCCAAGCAGACCCGCTCGGAGCTGCACGAGCGCTTCGCGGCCTGGCTGGAGCGGGTCGCCGCCGACCAGTTGGCGGAGTACGAGGAGATTATCGCCTACCACCTGGAGCAGGCGTACCGATACCGAAGCGAGCTCGGACCGCCCGACGCGCAGGCGCAGGCGCTCGCCGAACGGGCGGGCACTCTCCTCGCCGATGCCGGAGAACGTGCCCATGCGCGTCGCGACGTGTCCGCCCTCGTCGACCTGCTTGGTCGAGCGGTCGAGCTCCTGCCGGATGGGCCTCGCCGCCGGAGACTCCTCGGCAGCCTGGCGGAAGGGTTCTACGAAGCAGGCGATGCCCCTGAGGCCGAACGCATCCTGAACGCAGCCATCGCGGCCGCCGATCGCGCCGGCGACGAGGGGGCGGCTGCGATAGCCAGGCTGAGACTGGAGACCGTTCACTCCTCGACCCGTTCGACCGAGCTCTCGGCATCGCTCGCGGTCATCGAAGAGCAGGGCGCAATCCTCGCACGCGTCGGTGATGCTGACGGAGAACGGCTGGCACGCGCCGTAAGTGCGTTCCAACTCTTCGCGATGGGCAGGGCGGCGGATGCGGTCCAACGCGCGGGCGCCCTGTTGGAGGAAGGGACCGGTGATGAAACGTGGCAGCGCTACGCCCGTACCTCTAGAGGCGCTGCCTCAGTCTGGGGGCCGATGGCGGTCGAGGAAGCGATCGCGGAGATTGAGCGCGTGCAACCCGCCAGGCCGGACCTTGGTGCGTACCTCGGCATGGGCCGCCTGCGCGCGCTGCAGGGGCGGCTGACCGAGGCATTGGAGGTCACTGACCGGGCCATGAGGGCTTTCGCGGATCTCGGCAACCGGCACATGCTTGCATCGGCACAGGCCGCCGAGGGCGAGATCAGACATCTCGCTGGCGATCTGGACGAGGCCGAGCGCCTCCTGAGGACTTCGTACGAGGCAATGGTCGCTGCCGGTGACCGATCATTCGCCTCGACCGTGGCCGCGGACCTGGGCATGGTGCTGCTCGACCTCGACCGGGACGACGAAGCCCTCCAGTACAGTCGGATCGCGATCGAAACCTCCTCCAGCGACGACGTGATCTCCCAGGCCGGCGGCCGCGCACTGCAGGCCCGGGTCCTTTCCCGCAGGGGCGAGAGCGATACGGCGGAGGCGTTGGCGCGCGAGGCGGTCGAGATCATGTCCCGGACCGACTATCTCGAACAGCACGCGGAGGTGGTCGTGCATCTGGCGCATGTGCTGCACGAGTCCGGCAAGGTCGACGAAGCGATCACGGCAGCCCGTGACGCACTGCCACTCTACGAGCAGAAGGGAGCGACGTTCTGGGAGGAGCGGACGCAGCAGCTGATCAACGAGTGGACAGCCGCGGAATAGCCGCTCAGGCGCCGGGCACGAGCACAATCCGTCCTGAGACGCGGCCTTCCGCCAGCCGGTCATGGGCGGCCGCGGCTTCGACGAGCGGCATCCGCTCGACGTGCCACTTCAGCCGGCCCCGCTTGGCGAGGCGGACGACATCGCGGAGGTCGTCCAGCGAGCCCCAGGCAGTCGTCGTCAGGCTGGCCTCCACGGGGAGACGGTCGAAGCTGAATTCGTAGCGGCCACCACCCTCGCCGACCAGCGAGACGAGGCCGCCGGGCGCCACGTTGCGGGCGGCGTAGTCAAGGCTCGCGTCGTTGCCCACGAAGTCGAAGACGACATCTGCCGGTCCGCCGAGGCCCAGTTCGACCAGCGCCTCGTCTCCCATCAGCAGCCCCAGGTCAGCCCCCAGCTCACCGGCCAGCGCCAGCTTCTCCGGGTTCAGCTCGCGGACCGCAATGGTCAGGTCCGGGAGACGGCGCAGGTACTGAAGCGCGAACTGGCCGAGCCCGCCAAACCCGATCAGCAGCACCCGCGCCCCCGGCTGGAGCCAGGCAGATGCTCGCTCGACGGCACGCCAGGGCGTAACTCCCGCATCGGCGAGGGGAGCGGCGTGGTCGGGATGCAGATGGCCCAGCGGGACCAGGTGGCGGGCGTGCGGGACGAGCATGTACTCGGCGTAGCCGCCGTCGCGCTGGAAGCCCGGAGAGGCGGACCGCTCGCAGCGCTGCTCCGCCCCGGCAGCGCACTGCGTGCACGCGCCGCAGCCCCAGCCGCCGAAGACCAGGACCGCATCCCCGTCGCCCAGGCGCGCCCGTTTCAGCTCAGCGGCGGCACCCGGGCCCGCCGCATGAATCCAGCCGCCGACTTCGTGACCCAGGGTCAGCGGCCGCAGGACGCGGATGCGATTCGTTCGGGCGATGTGGAGATCGGTGTGGCAGACACCGCAGCCGCCAACCTTGACCAGGATCTCCGTCCCCATGGGCTTGGGGATCGGGACCTCCTCGATGCGCAGCGGCTCGCCGGGGGCATAGCTCCGGACGGCGAGCATCGGCCTAGCCCGGCGGGAAGATCGCCTCGAGCAGACGCGCGACCAGCCCCTTGGGAGTGGCCTGCTCGACGATGTCCAGGATGGTTCCGTCGATCCCGATCGCGAACGCGGTCGGCTCGGCGTTGATGTTGCCGCGCACTTCGCTGGTGGGGATGCCGAGCTGTGAGACCGCGATGCGGCGCTCGTCCGAGTAGAGGAGGTATGGGAGCCCGTGCTCTTCCACGTACGTCGTCTGTTGGAGCTCGTTGTCGGTGGTGACGCCCATGATCGTCACGCCCCGCTTGGCGAGCCGCTGGTGCGCCTCCTGCAGCGCCAGAGCCAGCAGGTCACCTCGGTCGCGAGCCGCGGCCCTGAGGCTCGGGCCACCGAAAAAGAGGAGGATCACTGGCTGCTTGCCGACGAGGCTGCGCAGGTTGAGCAGGTAACCATCAGTCGCGCGCAGACCAACCGAGGGGATCTGGTCGCCGATCTTCACCTTGAGGTCGGCGGTGGCGGTGCTCATGCGCCGATTGTAGCGACCGGCTCCGGCCGGCCGCCCAGGACCAGGCGGCCTCCGGACCGATGGAGCAGACCTTCACGTTCGAGGTCGCCCAGGATCCGATCGAGGGCGGGCTGGTGGACCATGCGTCGCAGCGTCCGCGTCGCCATGGTGTGGCCGGGCGCCGCGCTCAGGATCCGGAGGATCGCGCCTCGATGTGCTCGATCTGAGCCAGTGAACGCGGCCTGCCGCGGGACCGGCACGACCGTGGCAAGGCCGCGCGACGGACATCCCTGCGCGATTGGGCATCGGTCGCAGCGTGGGTTGCGGGGCGTGCAGATCCTTGCCCCGAATTCCATGGTGGCGTGGGTCCACGGGGCCGCGTCGGCGTCACGGCCTGCGGCGGGGAGGGCGTCCGCGAGCGCCTGCAGCTCGCGTCGCCGGGTGGAGGGTGGGAGGCCGAAGCGGCGCACGAGCCAGCGGCGAACGTTGGTGTCGACCACGCCGACAGGGTGTCCGAACGCGAGGCTGGCGATGGCGCGAGCGGTGTACGGGCCGACTCCTGGCAGCAGCTCCATCCTTGCCACATCCTCCGGCCAGCCGTGGATTGCGACCTCGGTCGCGGTCCGGCGCAGGGCGAGCGCGCGGCGGTTGTAGCCGAGCCCGGACCAGGCAACCAGCACCTCGGCTTCGCTCGCCGCCGCGAGGGCGGCGGCCGTCGGGAACTGCGCCATGAACGGTGGAAAGCGAATAGCGATGCGGGACGCCTGGGTCTGTTGGAGCATCACCTCGCTGACCAAAACCGCGTACGGGTCGCTGGTATGACGCCAGGGAAAGTCGCGGTGGTCCCGGTCGTACCAGGCCAGCAGCGCGGAGCGGACACGCGCGAGCTCGGAGCCATCGGTCAAGTGGTCGGCCACGGGCTGAGGGTAGCGCAGGGCAGACAGGCTAGACCTCGACCTCCGCTACGGCCTCGTGCTCGGCGATCTCGCCGCGCGGTCGCAGCTGCAGGGCGATCCCGGCCGCGATGATCAGCACCCCGCCCAGCAACTGGAGCGGGGCAGGCACCGCACCGAACAGTAGGGCTGCGAGGCCGACGCCCACCACTGGTTCCAGGGTGGCGAGGATGGTCGCCCGCGGGGCGCCGAGCATCCGGATGCCGGCGATGAAGCAGACGGTCGGCAGGCCGGCCCCGACCATGCCGGCAACCAGCACCGGCCACAGGGCGGAGGGGCTCGCCAGCGGCTCGGTAACAACGGCGACCTGGCCGATGACGAGGGCAGCCGCGAGGTAAAGGATCGCCGCGCCGCCCATGGTGGAGGCCGCAGCCTGCGCGCCGGGCACCGCGCGGAACCAATGATTGGCGGCCAGGGCGTAGAACGTCTGCGCCAGGGCCGCTGCCAGCGCAAGGCCGATGCCGAAGGCGTCGAGGTCTCCCAGCTGACCCGCGCCCACGACGACGAGTGCCACGCCCGCCATGGACATGACGAGGGCTGTCCAGCGCACCCGGTCGAGGCGCTCGTCGAACCAGATCATGCTGGCGAGTGCGACGAACGCCGGGTAGACGTAGAAGATCAGCAGGGTCAGCGCGATGCCGATGCGCAGGAACGCCACGAAGGCGGCCATGTTGAGCCCCGCGTTGGTTGCGGCGGCGAAGCCGAGCACGATGCGGTCCCGCACTGGCAGCTCCCGCCAGCGACGCCAGGTTCGACGTCTCGCCAGCGACTGCCCGCCGAGGAAGACGAGCACGATCAGCGCGCCGATGCCTGCGCGCCAGGTGGCGAGGGCAAAGCTCGAGACGCCGGCATCGTCCGCGTAGCGCGTCATTGGCCCCAGGGTGCCGAAGCCGCAGGCGGCGACCACGATCAGCAGGGCTCCCAGGGTGGTCGAGGAGAGGCGCCGGCTCATCTGGCTATGGGGGCGAGGCTCTCCTCCGCCTCGGCTTGCTCGAGCTCGGCGCTCAGGCGCGCCCAATCCGTGGCGAGCTGGTCGACGCGGTCCCGGGTTGCGTTGTGGCGGTCGATCAGCTCGCGGAAGGCGTGGTGATCGGCGTAGGTGGCGGGATCCGCCAGGCGTTCGCTCATCTGCGCGAGCTCGGCATCGGTCTGTTTGACCTCCCGTTCGACCCGTTCGAGGGTGTCGCGCAGGTCACGGGTCCGGCGATAGCGGCGGTTGCGCGCCTCGGCCTCGGCTCGTTTGCGGGCCGCCGCCTCGACCGCCGATTCGCGCGGTCTCGCGGCCACGGCCTCGATCCCGCGGGGAGTGGCAATCCCCTCCACCGCCCCGCGGGTCTCGATGTCCAGGCCACGCTTGGCTGCGTAGTACTCGAAGTCGCCGGGGTAGAGGACGGCCTCGCCCGCGTTGACCTCGATGATCGCGTTCGCGACCGAGCGGATCAGGTATCGGTCATGCGTGATCAGCACGATCGTGCCCGGGAACGCGGTCAGGGCGTCCTCCAGCACGTCGCGGGACTGGATGTCCAGGTGGTTGGTGGGCTCGTCGAGGCATAGCAGGTTGGCTGGATCGGCCATCAGCT
This sequence comes from Chloroflexota bacterium, assembly GCA_040005815.1. Lineage (GTDB taxonomy): Bacteria > Chloroflexota > Limnocylindria > QHBO01 > QHBO01 > CF-167. Next base: position 475 of record JBDTYC010000052.1, on the reverse strand, counting down.
TGGCCAGCGCCAGTCGCGTCTGCTCGCCGCCCGACAGGATCTCGACCTTCTTCTCGACCGCGTCGCCGGTGAACAGGAACGCGCCCAGCAGCTTGCGCATCTCGGCGGTGCTCATGCGCGCGGCGGCACCCGCCAGCTCCTCGAAGACGGTGTTGGCGGGGTTGAGCGCCTCGATCTGGTGCTGCGCGAAGTAGGCGACCCGAACGTTGCTGCCCAGATCGCGGCTGCCCCCTTCGAACTCCAGCACACCGGCCAGAATCTTCAGCAGGGTGCTCTTGCCCGCACCGTTCGGGCCGATGAGCGCGACCTTCTGCCCGCGTTCCAGGACGAGGTCGAGGCCGTCATACACGGTGTGCGGGCCGTAGCGCTTCACGACTCCGTCCAGCGTGATGACGACGCGGCCGCTGCGCGGCGGCTCGGGGAAGCGGAACTTCACCGACTTGGTGCGCTCCGTCGGCACCTCGATCCGCTCGAT
>JBDTYC010000051.1:0-8544 GCA_040005815.1 Chloroflexota bacterium | reverse complement strand
CTCCTCGATGCCCGGAGGCAACAGGTTGACCTTGGTGCGAATCAGGTCCGGGATCGCGAACGCCTCGTCGCGCGGCAGGACCTTGACCCGGATCTCGCGGTCCGCCTCGATCTCCACGTTGACGCGTCGCTCGATCTCCGCCACCAGCTCGCCGGCCATCGTCTCGAACTCGAAGTCCATGCGGCCGGAGAGCGGTTCCATGTTGCCGCCGGTGACGGATGCTCCCCAGTCGCGCCAGACCACACCACACAGGACGTGGAGGGCGGAGTGGGTGCGCATCAAGGCGTGGCGGCGGTCCCAGTCGAGCTCGGCGCTGACCGATGTCCCGACGGCAGGCAGATCGCCTTCGACGAGATGCCAGATCTCGTCGCCTGACTTCCGCGCCCCGATGACTGGGAAGGCGATGTCGTCATCGGTCCGGAGCCATCCCGTGTCCGACGGCTGGCCGCCGCCCCCTGGATAGAAGACGGTAATGTCCAGCAGCACCGCCCCATCATCGGTCTGGAGCACGCGGGCTGGGGTGGTTACCGCGTAGGCGTCGGTGTAGGCAAGGTTTTCGCTCACGCCGAGCAGGCTATCAGGCGCTACCATGCCGTGCGCCATGGACTACTCAACGACCGTCGACACCCTGCTCAGCGAGTACTTCCGCCTGCAGCCGACCGATGCGACCGAGCTCGGCGAGCATGCCTACGACCACCACTGGCCGGACCTGACCGATGAGGGCCACGCCGCCTGGTCGGGGTGGCTCGCGGATGCCGAGTCCCGCGTCCAGGCGATCGAGCCGGCGGGGCTCTCCGCGGACGAGGCGATCGACCGGCGAATCCTGCTGGAGAACATCGCCGGGATGCGCTTCTTCGCCGATGAGCTGCGCGAGCCCGAGTGGAACCCGATGTCCTACGTCTACCTCTTCGGCAGCGCCCTCTTCACGATGCTGGCCCGCGAGTACGCGCCGATCAACGAGCGGCTGCGAGCGCTTGCCTCGCGGATGCGGGGGCTGCCGGTCGCGCTCGGCGGGGCGCGCGCGGCGCTCGAGAAGGAGGGCAGCCGTCCGGTGAGCCGCTACCACGCCGAGAAGGCGGTCGAGCGGATGGCCGGGGTGGCCGATCTGGCGGGCCTGGCGGTGCTGGAGGCGGAGGCCATCGACGACGCCGCGATCCTGGCGGAGGTCCAGCTCGCGGCGGGGGTCGCGACCGCCGCCATCACCGAGTTTGCCGACTGGCTGCGGGACGAGCTGCTGCCGACCGCCGACGGTGACTTCCGGCTCGGCCCGGAGCTCTATGCCGCCAAGTTCCGGCACGCGCTGAAGAGCGCGGTGACGCCGAAGGAGCTCGAGGCGATGGCTGCGGCCGAATACGACTCGACGCGCGCCGAGATGACGCGCATCGCTCGCGCCATCTGGACCGATTGGATGGGCGACGCCGCGCCGCCGGAGAGCGACGACGAGGCGGTGCGCAGCGTCCTCGACGCGATCGCGGTCGACCACCCGCGCGCTGAGGAGCTGCTCGACTTCTGCCGGGCAGAGAACGAGCGGATCGAGGCGTTCGTTTCCGAGCGCGACGTCGTCGGCCTGACCGATGAGCCGCTCCAGATCATCTGGACCCCGGGCTTCCTGCGCGCGTTCGGCGGCGCGATGCTGATCCCGCCGGGCCCGCTCGACCGCGGATTGGCCTCGTTCTTCGCGATCACGCCGGTCAACGAGGCGTGGCCGTCAGAGCGGCGCGAGTCGTACCTGCGCGAGGACAACGCGCGGATGCTGCGGCTGCTCACCATCCACGAGGCGGTCCCCGGCCACTATCTCCAGCTGGCCTACTCGAACCGCTGCCCGTCGCTCGTGCGCGGCATCTTCCGCTCAGGGGTCTTCGCGGAGGGCTGGGCTGTCTACATCACCCAGGTGATGATGGACCTTGGCTACGGCGCCGAGGATCCGGCGCTGATGCTCGTCCACTGGAAGTTCTACCTGCGCTCGACCACCAACGCGCTGATGGACATTCGCATCCAGGCGGGCGAGATGGACGAAGCCGAGGCGATGCACCTGATGGTCGATGGCGGCTTCCAGGAGGAGGGGGAGGCGGCCAACAAGTGGGACCGCGCGCGCCTCTCCTCGACCCAGCTGTGCGAGTACTTCCTGGGGAGCGTGGAGATGCACGGTCTCGAGCGCGAGGCTCGCCGCCGGGCGGAGGCGGAGGGTCGCGACTTCGTCTATCGGCCGTTCCTGGAATCTGTGCTGGCCCACGGCTCGCCGTCGCTGCCGGTGATCCGCGACATCCTCTTCGGCTAGGGAGCCAGCTGTCCCGCCAGCGCGAGGATCGAAGGAGCGTCCGCCGCCGAGTACGTCATGAAGGCCGTGGCGTCGAACATGTGCCCCGTGGCGAGGAGCGCGAGCGTCAGGTTGACGTCAGGGAGATGCACCAGCAGGGTGGTGTAGCCCCGCAGCAGGCCTGAGTGCCCGTAGCCGGGCAGCCCCCCGAACCGATACTGCTCCGCGCCCAGGCCGTATCCCTGCTCATTGAAGTCGAGCATCTGCGTGAGGCTGTCCGCGCGCAGGATGGCGCCTCCGTAGAGCGCATCGCCCCAGCGCACGAGGTCGGCGGCGCCCGAGTCGAGCATCGCCGAAGTCCAGAAGGCGCTGGTCCACGACACCCCGAGCAGGTACGGGAACCCACCCTGGGTCGGGATCCCGGTGCCGAGCAGCTTCAGTGGCCCCGTGATCCTGCGCTCCAGCTCGTCGCCGAACAGTTTGCCGGTCACCCGCTCCACCAGCATCCCGGCGATCAGGTAGTTGGTGTTCGAGTAGCCCCAGCTCGTCCCCGGTCTGAAGGTGGACGGACCGAGCAGGGCGAGCACCTCGGCCGGTTTCCAGACCCGTGACGGGTCCGCATTCAGCCGATTGCGCATCGGGTCGAGCAGGTCGGCGATCCCCGATGTGTGGCTGAGGAGCTGCCGCACCGTGACGCCCCGGGCCAGCGTCAGCTCGGGCAGGTAGTCGTTCACCGCCGCGTCCAGTTCGACCCGCCCATCATCGACAAGCTGGAGGACGATCGCCGCGGTGAAGGTCTTGGTGACGCTCGCGATCGCGAACGGCGTCGCCCCGCTCAGTGGTGTGACCCCGTCGCGCGGCGGCCCCGAGGCCCCGCTCCAGCCCAGCCGCGCATCGGCCGAGACGCCGAACGCCACCGCGTTCAGACCGAACGCTGCACGAGCCCGATCCACCGCGGCCTGCAGCGCGGCTGCCTGCGCGGAGGAGACCGGCAGGAGATCGACCGGCTGGGCCGTGCCGCCCCCATCCGGCCCACGAGGGATCGGCGAGAAGGCATACGGCGGGTCCGTCGTCTCCGGCAGCAGGGTCGGGTTGGGCGTCTCGTGAATGCCGGGCAGTTGCGTAGTCGCCGCGCGGGCCTGCTCACCTGGGGTGTCGCTCCCCGGGGCCACCGTCAGCGAGACCGCCACCAGCAGCGCCAGCACGGCTGCCGCACCGGTCAGGTGGGCGATCGGTCGTCGCATGGGGGCGAAGCATGGGGCATCAGGGCAAGGGCGTCGACCCGCGCGACGCCTAGGTAGCATGGGTTCGATGCTCGCCCTGGGTCGCGGCTTCAGCGCCGTTCGCCACCGGAACTTTCGCCTCTACTGGATCGGCCAGATCGTCAGCCTGGTCGGCACCTGGATGCAGTCGGTCAGCCAGCCGTGGCTGGTCCTGCTGCTGGGCGGCAGCCCGATCCAGCTGGGCATGGTCCTCGCCCTGCAGTTCGCGCCAGCTCTCGTTCTGGCGCCGCTCGGCGGGGTCATCGCCGATCGGGTGGACAAGCGACGCCTCCTCCTTGTCTGCGAGTCGATTGCCGCGCTCCAGGCCGCCGTCCTCTTCGCGCTGACCGTCATGGGGCAGATCCAGATCTGGGAGATCATGGTCCTCGCCCTGGCGCTGGGCTTCGTGAACGCACTCGACCTGCCGGTGCGACAATCGTTCGCCGCCGAGCTGGTCCCGCGCGAGGACCTGCTCAATGCGATCGCCCTCAACTCGACATCGTTCAGCCTCGCCCGCGTCATCGGCCCGGCCGTGGCCGGCGTGACCCTGGCCCTCTTCGGGCCCGCCTTCAACTTTGCGATCAATGCGGTCAGCTACCTTGGCGTTCTGACCGCCCTGCTGCGCATGGATCCCTCCGCCATGCAGCCGATCTCGCGGCCCGAGCGGCCTGCCTCCATCCGCTCCAGCCTGGCCGAAGGTGTCCGCTACGCGGTCCGCACTCCGACCGTGCTCTGGCCGCTGGTGCTGCTGGGCGGGATCGGGATGTTCGGGATGAACTTCCAGACGCTGCTCCCGCTCTTCGCCCGCTTCACGCTCCACCTCGATGCCGATGGCTTCGGCGCCCTCTTCGCCGCGATGGGGCTCGGCGCGCTGATCGGCTCTTTGGCGCTCGCGTTCATCGGCTCGCGGAGGCCGCTGGTGGGGATGATCCTGGGCGGCGGCCTCTCGTTCGCGATCTTTGAGACTGGCCTCGGCCTGTCACGCAGCACGCTTGCCGCCTTCCCGGTGATCACGGCGGTGGGGCTCTCGTCGATGCTGATGATCAACACGATCAACATCACCGTCCAACGCAGTGTCCCCGACGCGCTCCGCGGCCGGGTGATGGCGCTGTACGTCACCGTTTTCGCCGGCTCTACCCCAATCGGCGGGCTGTTCGCCGGCACCGTCGCGCAGACCTGGGGCCCGCCCGCCGGGTTCCTGGTGGGAGCGACCGCGTCAGTCCTCTTTCTCGGTCTCGTCGGCTGGCAGCTGGTCGTGCGGGGCAAGGGCCGGGTCGTGGTGCCGGCATGACCCTCGCACCGCGTCCTCGCCTCACGCTCGCGCTGCTCGCCCTGTCGCACGCCGTGATCCATGCCCAGTCCGCGCTGATGCCGTTGATCTACCCGATCGTGATTGTGCAGTTCGCCCTGAACCCTCGCGACATCGGGCTCTTCATCGCCGTGACCACCGCCGTGGGCGGCTCGATGCAGCTGCTCTACGGCTTCCTGACCCGATGGGTGGCGCGCCCGCTGCTCCTGGGCGGGGGCCAGCTCGTCTTCGCAGCCGGCCTGCTCGCCTCCGGTCTCACTCATTCGCTGGGACAGCTCCTCGCCGCCATCTCGGCTGCGCGGGTTGGCTCCAGCCCCCAGCACCCGATCGGGAACGCGCTCCTCTCGGACCTCTATCCACCCGAGCGACGTGGGTTCGCGATCAGCGCCCACATCAGCGGCGGAAACGTGGGGACGGTGCTGGTGCCGTTCGTCGGCCTCGCGCTCATCGGCTCGGTGGGTTGGCAGGCGACCCTGGCGCTGTTCGGCGTCCCGGCCCTGCTCACCGGCTCGCTGATCCTGTGGCGTGTGCGCGAGGACGGCGCCACGTACCGCGCCCGAGCTCGCGAGGCTGGCTCGGTGCGAGGGCAGATCGGCTCGGTGCTCGGCCGTCGGGACCTGCGGCTGATCCTGGGTGCGTCGCTGGTCGCCGCCGGCGGACGCGGCCTGGACATCGTGGCGCCATTCATGCTCCTCTATCTTCGCGGCCCACTGGGGATTTCCGAACGCACGACCGCGATCCTCTATGCCCTCCTGCTGATCGGCGCGGTGGTCGGTCCGCTACTCGCCGGCTGGCTCTCCGACCACTTCGGCCGGCGGCGCACCCTGGTCGTCTATTACGTCCTCTCGGCCGCCGGGGTGTTGGCCTTCCTCGCGGCGGGCTCCAACCTGCTCCTCCTGGTGCCGCTGCTCCTGCCGTTCGGGACGGCGGTCTTCTCCGAGTCGCCCGTCCTGCAGGCCTTCCTCGCCGACCGCGCGTCGGGACCCTCGCGCGACGTGGCCTTCAGCGTCTATTTCACCTTCGCGTTCGGGATCGGGGCGTTCTGGGCGGTCGTGATCGGGAATGTTGCGGCTTCGTGGGGCTATCCGGCGGCGTTCGTGCTCATGGCTGCCTCATACCTGGGTGCCGCGGTTCTGGTCGCCCTCGTCCCGGAGCACGCAGAGGAGGCCGACGTCGCGACCTAGGCCGATCGCAAGCGTCCTCCATCAGCTCCCTGTCACAAGTCTGGCTTGTGCATCGGCGCATGCCCGTCAGATTCCTAGGCGGAGTCACGGGTTCGGGGGAGCGGCAACAAGTGACACTAGTAAGGGAGCGCGTCTGTCCCCAGTTCGGGCAGGAAATGTGCCCATGCACAAGTCGGACTTGTAACGGGCCGATAATCTCCCGGTACGGGACCCCCAGGATGATTCACGGCATGGAGTCGTTCCGATCCAGATCGGCGCCAAAAGGCGCATCGCGTGCCCGATACCTTGCCAACCTCTTCGGCCGTGAGCTGCGCCTCGCACGCATGACAGTCGGCCTTACTCAGGCAGACCTGGGAAGACTCGCAGAGGTGACCCAGCAGCAGGTCAGCCTGGTCGAGCGCGGCGTTGGGGGTGCGTCACTTCTCACATGCTCCCGGCTTGCTGCGGCGTGTGGACACGAGCTCGGCTGGCGGCTGTACCCCGTGGCGACGGTCCGGCTCCGGGACTCGGGGCAGCTCGAGCTCGCGCAGGCCGTCACGGCAGCGGCGCACCCCAGCTGGCGTCCGCGCCTCGAGGTCCCCGTGGCTCCCGGCGACCAGCGTGCGGCGGACCTTGTCCTGAGCGGGCTGCGCGAGAGCATCCACATTGAGATCGAGCGAGCGCTGGTGGACTTCCAGGCTCAGCTCCGATCGGCGCAGCTCAAGCGCGAAGCCCTGGCGGCTCGCGAGGATAGGCCGATCCGGCTTGTCATCGCGGTCCCGGACACGAGAAGCACGCGTGCGAAACTTGCCCCCTTCACGCAGCTTATTGCCAACGCCCTGCCGGCCGCGTCGACGGAGATCTGGCGCACGATCCGCACCGGCGAACCGCTGACGCGCGACGGCATCTTGTTCGTCCGGGCCCCTCGACAGGGCCGGGGCCCGGGCTAGAATCCGGCCATGGCCGAGGAGAAGAACGAGCACCGCGACCAGGACGCCGGGCAGGGGCACGTCGAGGCCACCATCGAGAACCTGCTCCTTGAGGAGCGCACCTTCGTGCCGCCCCCCGAGTTCGTGCGCAACGCCACTGCCAACGACCCGGAGATCTATACCCGCGCCGCCACGGATAAAGGATTCCGCGACTTCTGGACGCAGGAATCGAAGCGAATCGACTGGATGCAGCCCTGGACCGAGCTGCTGGACTGGCAGCTGCCGTATGCGAAGTGGTTCGTCGGCGGCAAGCTCAACATCAGCGTCAACTGCCTCGACCGCCATGTCGCGAACGGGCTCGGCGACAAGGTCGCCTACTACTGGGAGGGCGAGCCGGGAGACCGGCGCACCATCACCTACCAGGAGCTCTTGGATGAGACGTGCCGCCTGGCCAACGCCCTCAGAGACCTCGGCGTGAAGAAGGGCGACAAGGTCGCCATCTACATGCCGATGATCCCCGAGCTCCCCGTCGCGATGCTGGCCTGCGCACGGATCGGGGCGCCCCACTCCGTCGTCTTCGGCGGCTTCTCGGCGGACGCGCTCGCCGGCCGGATCGACGACGCGCAATGCACAGTGGTGATCACCGCTGACGGCGGCTATCGCAAGGGCGCCACCGTGCCGCTGAAGGTCAACGCGGACGATGCCATGGAACGCAGTCCATCGGTCCAGCACTGTGTCGTGGTCAAGCGCACCGGCGACGCCGTGGAGTGGAACAGCGAACGCGACTACTGGTGGCACGAGCTCATCGCCGACCAGCCCACGACGGCAGAGCCGGAGCCGATGGACTCCGAGGACCTCCTCTATCTCCTCTACACCTCCGGCACGACGGCCAAGCCCAAGGGGATCATGCATACGACCGCGGGCTACCTGGTCGGGACCGCGGCCACCCATCGGCTCATCTTCGACATCAAGCCCGACGACGTGTACTGGTGCATGGCCGACATAGGCTGGGTCACCGGGCACAGCTACATCGTGTACGGCCCGCTCGCGAATGCGACGACCGGCGTCATCTACGAGGGTGCCATCGACTTCCCTGACAAGGACCGATGGGCCCAGATCGCCGCCCGCTACCGCGCCACGATCCTGTACACCGCCCCGACCGCAATCCGCGCGCTCATGAAATACGGGCACGACGTCTTCGCCGCCGATGACCTCTCCTCGCTGCGCCTGCTCGGCTCGGTGGGTGAGCCGATCAACCCCGAGGCGTGGGCGTGGTATTGGAAGTACATCGGCGGGGAGCGCTGTCCCGTGGTCGACACCTGGTGGCAGACCGAGACCGGCATGATCCTGATCACGCCTCTGCCGGGGATCACCGTCACCAAGCCCGGCAGCGCCACCTTCCCGTTTCCGGGGGTGAAGGCGGACGTGGTCGACGAGGCCGGGAAATCCGTGCCGCTGGGCGGTGGCGGATACCTCGTCCTCGACCGGCCGTGGCCGGCGATGCTGCGCGGCATCTACGGCGACCACGACCGCTACGTGGAGACCTATTGGTCACGCTATCCGGGGCGCTACTTCGCCGGCGACGGCTGCAAGCGCGACGACGAGGGCTACTACTGGCTCCTCG
>JBDTYC010000050.1:0-8745 GCA_040005815.1 Chloroflexota bacterium | reverse complement strand
ACGGTGATCCCGACGAGCTCCTCAGGGGTGTGCCGCAGCTCGAGCTGAAGGAGCTTCGCGGACCGATGGATGCGCTGGAAGTGCGGCAGCAGGTCGAGCCCGTAGAGCTGCTCCTGCTCGGCGTTCCAGTAGCCGCGGACTCCCTCGAAGACGGCAGTCCCATAGTTGAAGGCATGGGTCATGACGCTGATCTTGGCGTCGGCCAGGGGAACGAAATCCCCGTGGAAGTAGGCCCACAAGTCGGCCGTGCGGTCCGCCTCGGCGGTGGCCGTGGTGGTTCCCTGCTTCAGCAACGTAACCTCCTCAGCAGCCGGGCGGCGCCCCGATGGGCGCCGGCCTGTCGGCGCGCGCAGTATACGGCGCCCCGCTGCGGGGCTCGGCGCCGCGGGCTTCGGCTTGGTCAATGCGCGGCGGCCGTCCCGACCGGGAGGAGCAGCGCCGCTGCCAAATAGATCAGGTAGATAGGGCCGCCGATGAGGAGCGACCATGCGCTGAGCCGACCTCGCCGCAGCATCATTCCGAAGATAAGGGCAAGTGATACGAAGGCGGCACCCGCGGATGCGAAGCCGAGCGCGGTATGGGCGTTGAATGTCCATTCCGTGAGGGTGATCCCCAGGATCGTTGGCAGGCAGCTCTGGAAGACCATCGCCCCCGTGATATTGCCCATCGCCAGCGTGTCCTTGCCCGAGCGAACCCAAAGCACGCTGTTCATCTGCTCCGGGAGCTCCGTCGCGACCGGCGCGATGATGAGGGCCAGGATCCGGGGATCGAGGCCAGCCATCTTCGCCAAGTCCTCGACCGCCCCCACGAAGACCTGGGCGCCGAGCACGATCAGCCCGAGGGCAACGACGACCTGCAGGACGATGATTCGCAGCCGCGGAGTATCGGCGCCCTTCACCGCCTCGCCCCCATGAGGCAGCAGGTCGAACTCCGGAGCTTCTCGGCGCCCCTGCAGGCGGGTGGCGTGCAGCTTGTTGAGGGTGCCAGCATCCGACGTCTCGGCGTCGTCCCCAAAGTGAGCCCGGACATACACCGCGTATGTGACAAGGAGAGCGCCGGCCACCAGCCAGCGCAACGGTCGCAGGCTCTCAGGCAGGAACGCGGTGGCGACGACGGCCGCGTAGGCGCCTGCGAAGAAGGCGAGGTCCCGCGCGATGACCCTCGGCCTGGCAGTGAGCACAACCGAGCGGCGACCACCCCGTGAAAAGGCGAGGATCGCAGTCCCGGTCACGAACATGGCGAGGGTGGCCAGCATGAAGGGGGCCCCCAGGATCGCGCCGACGCCGATCTCCTCGGACTCGGGCGCGTGATGTCCCGAGAGGACCGGACCAAGAATGGCGATCACCGGGATAAGGGTCTCCGGGAGCGCTGTTGCGATGCCGGCCAGGACGCTGCCCACCGCCCCCTCGGCGAGGTTCAGCCGGTGGCCGAACCACTCGATCCCGTTGGTGAACAGCTCCGCCCCAAGCAGGATGACTGCCAGGGCCACCAGGAGCAGGAGGACGTCCATCGCGTCAGCCTCTCAGTCGAGGCTTGCTCAGGGGCGCAGGTGCTGGGGCGCCACCGGCAACAGGGCGACGTGGCGGGCCCGCTTGAGGGCCACGGTCAGCATCCGCTGGTGGCGGGCGCAGGTGCCGGTCTTGCGGCGCGGTTCGATTTTGGCGCGCTCGGACAGGTAGCGGCGCAGGCGGTTGACCTCCTTGTAGTCAATCGCCTCGGCCTTGTCGACGCAGAAGTTGCAGACCTTGCGTCGGCGTCGATCGCGGTAGTAGTCCGCCGTCTCGCGGCGGGAACGTGGGCTTGCCATGTGTCAGTTCGCTTCCTCTCGGGTCGTCGTCAGTTCAGAACGGGATGTCATCGACATCGATCGCCTCGACCTCGGCTGCGGCTGGCTTCGCATCGGCGCCCCGCGGTCGGGCTGCGGGTGGAGCGTCCATGCCACCCTCACCGAAGCCACCACCGAAGCCGCCGCCGCCCTCACCGGGCTCGCGGCGCTCGAGCGACTGGACCCGGGCGAAGCGGATCTCGAGCGAGGTGCGCTTCTGTCCGTCCTTGCCCTCCCACTCGCGCGCGCGGAGCGCCCCCTCGGCGAAGACCTTGTGCCCCTTGCGCAGCCGCTCGGCAGCCCGCTCTGCGGCCTGCTCCCACAGCTCGACGCGGAACCACTGGGTCTCCTCGACCCATTCGCCATCGGCTCCCTTGGACCGGTCGTTGACGGCGACCCTCAGCTCGGCGACGGCCTTGCCGCCGGGGGTGTATCGAAGCTCCGGGTCCGCTCCCAGGTTGCCGATGATCATCATCTTGTTCAGGGTCATGGTCTGCTCTCCTCCGACCGCCCGGCGTCACGCCTCGGCGGCAACCTCTTCCTCTTCGCCCACATCCTCGGGGAGCTCATCGACGACAAGGTCGTCCACCTCGTCGTTCGCCGGGGGGATCGTGTCGTCGGCCTCGAGGAGGTCGTCATCGGCCCGTCCGAGCGCCTTCTCCTCCAGCACCGTCACGAGGTGGCGGAGGATCTCTTCGGTGATCAGGATCCCGCGTTCAATGCCGCGCACCTCGGCGGGGGCAATATCGAAGTGGATCAGGAAGTAGCTGGCCTCGCGGAAGTGCTTGATGTCGTAGGCAAGGCGGCGCTTGCCCCACGGCGAGACCTTGGTGAGCGACCCGCCGGCATTGACAATGGCGCGGGTCACCTTCTCGACCGCCGCCTGGAGCTTGTCGTCCTCCAGGTCCGGCCGGAACAGGAGCATCAGTTCGTAACGGCGCATTGGCCGATCTCCTCTCTCTGGGCTTGCGGCACCGGAGGCTTGCGCCACGGCGGGTGCGGCAGAAAGGAGCCCATCTCGTGAAACGACCTCCATCGCTGGAGGCCATCCGGAGTATAGGGTCCCGGGCCCCTCATCGCAACGAGCGCGAGGGGCACCCTATACTGTGCGACCCATTGGCTCCCACCCTGACGAGGAACCACGTGCCGGTCAACCCGATCCTCATCTGCGCACCCAGCCCGGAGCTGCGCGCGCGCCTCGAGCAGCTGCAGGAGGCCGGCTACGTCACGACCACGGTCGAGACCGCCGCCGATGCCGTCAGTGCGGTGCGGGTCAACTCCTTTGACCTGCTCGTCGCCGAGGGGCTCGCGGTCTCGGGTGCGATCGCCGGCATTCGCGGCGCGACCACGAAGCAGGTCCCGCTCCTCGTCGTCTCCCCCGCCGGCGACGTGGAGGCGCGGATCGCGTTCCTCGAGGCCGGCGCGGACGACGTGATCGCCGCGAGCTTCGCCTCCACCGAGCTCGACGCTCGCGTCGAGGCGCTCCTGATTCGGACCGGCAAGGCCCGCCCCGACGGGGCAGCGGGGAGCGGAGCCGGCAAGATCGTCACCTTCTTCTCGCCGAAGGGCGGCGTCGGAACCACCACCCTGGCGGTGAACTCCGCCGTCCTGCTGGCCGGTGGCCCGAAGGCGATGCAGGGCCATGGCGCCCGCGTGCTCCTCGTCGATCTCGACCTGCAGTTCGGCCAGGTCGCCACCCACCTGAACCTCTCGCCTCGCTATGACATCGCCGACCTCTGCAGTGATGAGCAGGCCCTCGCGGATCCCACGTTGGCGGCGACCTTCCTGACGGTACACAGCTCGGGGATCAGCGTCCTCGCCGGTCCGTCCAACCCGGAGGCCGATTACCGGGTCACTGTCGACCAGCTGGAGAAGGCGCTTCGGATCCTGCGCCCCGCCTTCGATCACGTCCTTGTCGACTGCGGGTCGCGCCTCGATCCACGCACCCTGTGGATGCTCGAGCAGGCCGACACCCACGTCTTCGTCGTCTTCCCCGAGATCGCGGCGCTGCGTGCCACGACCCTCATGCTCGGCTACCTGGCCGAGACCGCGACGCTGCGCGCTACCACTCACTTCGTCGTCAACCACATCTTCCCCAAGGAGCTGCTGAAGACGCGCGACGTCGAGAACCTGCTCCGCGCCAAGCCGGTGGCTGAGATCCCGTACACCGAGGTCGACATGATCCGCGCAGTGAACGAGGGGGTGCCGGTCGTCTTCAGCCGACCCAGCTCACCCGCCTCGCTGGCGATCGGGGCGTTGACCCTCGCCATCGTCGGTGCGGAGTGGCGACAGGGATCCGCCGCGAAGAAGGGAGCCGCGCAGCGTCGCGGAGGGCTGCGCCTCGGTCGACGCTAGCGAGGTGTGGTGCCGGAGGAGGGATTCGAACCCCCACGCCCTTGCGGGCTGCCGGGTTTAAGCCGGCCGCGTCTGCCATTCCGCCACTCCGGCGCCGATGAGGTCGCGCTAGTAATCGATCTCCGACGACTCCCAGATCCGTTGTAGGACGTAGTGACCGTCGCCCTCCGGGTCGGTGAGGGTGGGGCGAGCATTCAACAGCATGACGTAGGGGTGGAAACGGATGCTCACGAGGGTCGTGCCCCTGAACGTCATGTCGAGGATGACGCCTTCCTGCGTCTGCTGCCACCAGGGCTGGCCGTACATGTAATTGCCCGGACCCGCGTCGATGAGGCTGACGCCGCCTGACTGCTCGCGGAGGAAGAGCCCGCCGGTCACGTGCAGCCCGCCACCGACGATCTGGTCGCAGCCGGCCGCGTCCATCCAGTCCACCGCAGCAAGCTGTGACGCCCAGAGGTCGGGGTGGTACTCGTCCCCGCCCCACCACTGCGGGTCGCAGATGATCAGGTCGGCGTTCGCGGCCTGGGCCCGGCCAACGGCCGCGTGGACATTCTCTTCAGTGAGCCACGCCACGCCCGGCGTCGTCGGGCCCGCATGGACCGGGCCGAGGACCTCGTTCCAGGACACGAAGGCCACATTCAGGCCGGCAACGTCGACGTAGGCCGGCTCGAGGGCCTCATCGAGGTCCATCCCGAGGCCCGTGTGCGGGAGGCCATGCTCCCCGAGGATCTCGAGCGTCGAGCGGATGCCATTGACGCCCCGATCGCTCTGGTGGTCGGCCGCGAGATACACCGCATCGAGACCGAGGAAGTTCTCCCACCTGGTCACCACGGCCTCCGGCACGGACAGGCTCGGCGGGCCGGTCTTGTTCTGCACCCACGCCTCGTTCCGGACGATCGGACACTTGTGATCCCCCAGGGCGACGTCGGATCGCTTGCTGATGCTGGCGGTAAGCCCATCGTTCCCCGTCTCCGTCGGCTTGACGATCGGGTATTTCGAAATACCGGCGGGCGGGTTCGGGTTGAGGAACGGCTCACCGGTGATGGCGGTCCCCCCGTTGAACGGCCAGTCCCAGCCCTTGCCCAGCGTGACAGCCTGGTAGGCAGCCACGCGATCCGCACAGAGGCTCCCGATCGCCGTCAGGTTCCAGGTCTCCGACGCGTCATACTCGGTCCAGGCCGGGTCGAGGGCGCCAGGACCCCCGGTCGGGGCCGAGCCGATCACCGGGTATGGCAGCGACCTGGCCTGTGGGTCGCCGAACAGATCGGCGCCGAAGAGGCCGAACGGCCCGTCACCGGCGATGGAGAGAACCTTCGTCGCCGGCTCGACGAGACCAGGCGGGAGGAGTGCGACGAGCGTCTGGTCGCCCTGGAGGTCCGCGACGATCACGTCCGCCGTGTGGCAGGGCAGCGCCGCGGTGATGAATGGCTGATCGATGGTGACCCCGCATGGCACGACGAGCCGGCCGTCGCCAGCGAGCGTTCCGAGCTCGTCCATGGTGATAGTGGCCTTGAGATTGGTGATTCCGGTCACGACGGCGAGCGGGAAGCTGAGGGGTGGAATCGGCGTGGCCGTCGGGGTCGGCCGCGGAGTCGGGGTGGCGGTGGGAGACGGCACCACGCTCGGGCTGGGGCTCGTGCACCCGACGAAGAGCCCTAGCGCCGCCACGGCGGTGACTCCGCGCAGCGATGCCGGGGATTTCACGGCGCTATCGTAGCCACCGCCAGCCAGCCATGACCAAACCCAACGTCGCTTGCTCTGCCATCCGCGCCACGGGGCGGCGAATCGTTCCCTGTCCCCGTCGGAACGCGCGCCCGTTCTCACTCGCGCAGCGGAGGCGTCGCTACTTCGCGTTCGGCCTCGTCTTCGGTGCATCGATGGTCGTTGTCGGGGTGGCGCCTCTGCCGCCCGTCGCTGCCGTCGGGCCGCTCCCGGAATGCCGTCTCGCGGAGATCGTGACTGTGCCGCGGGACTACGACAGCTGGAGCACGACATTGGTCGACTGGCTCCTGACCGTCGGGGAGGACTACGTGCCGCCGGACCTCGTGCCGGTGAGCGAGGCGGGCATTGCCGGCCCCGGACTCATCCGCCAGGTGGCTATTGACGATCTCCGTGCCATGTCTCAGGCCGCCGCCAACGCCGGCAACCCGATCGCCGTGAACAGCCCCTATCGGAGCTACCAGGAGCAGGTCGCCAGCTTCAACGGGTGGGTCGGGGTGGACGGCTACGACGACGCAATCACGTATTCACAGCGACCCGGGCACTCCGAGCACCAGCTCGGCCTGACGATCGATTTCATGACGAAGGGTGGCGGCAGCGCGCTGGAGGGCGACTGGGCCACGACCCCGGCGGGAGGGTGGATGGCGGAAAACGCCTGGAAGTACGGGTGGGTGGTGAGCTACCCGAGGGGCGAGGGAGGCGCTCTCTTCTCGCATGTCACCTGCTTCCACTACGAGCCATGGCATTACCGCTACCTGGGGCGAGAGATGGCAGCCAAGATCCATGACTCCGGGCTGACCATCCGGGAGTACCTCTGGACCAATTTCACCAGGGTGGATCCGATCACCGGCGAAGCCATTCCAACGGTGACTCCTACCCCGTCGCCCAGCCCAACCCCTTCCCCGAGCCCGACCCCTTCGGCGACGGCGGAGCCGACGCCCACGGGGTCGACGGCCCCGAGCCCCGCGCCCGGGCCGACGACCTCGCTCGGGCTGGATCCGCGCGTGCTGCTCGTGAGCGCGGGGCTGGTGGCGCTGGCGCTGATCGGGTTCGTGGCGTGGCGCGGCTTCCGGCGTTAGGTGCGAGAAGCGACGGCGGGGTTTCTGTAGCGGGTATCAGGCGGGGGCGATGACGACCGTGGGCTGCGCGAGGGGCCGACTCCGGAACGCGATGACGACCGCCCGCGGCGCCCGTGCGTAGCGGATCACCTCTTGATGGAGGGCGATCCAGCGGTCATCCACGAAGATCATGTGGTTGGCCACTGTGTGATGCGCGGAGCCGCCGCAGTCCATCTGGCTGGGGCGGCTCCGCATACGAGCTAATCGGTAGTCGGCGGGAAGTGCCTTAGACCGGACCGCTCCCCGTGCGGCTGCGCCCCATGATCATGCTGCCGAGGACTACGAGGACGACGGCACCGATGACGGCGGTTACGAGGGTGCTGATGTCGAAGACCCCGTCCATCGGGTCATTCCCGGTCACC
The DNA here is from genome assembly GCA_040005815.1 of Chloroflexota bacterium. Lineage (GTDB taxonomy): Bacteria > Chloroflexota > Limnocylindria > QHBO01 > QHBO01 > CF-167. The sequence continues at coordinate 1,366 of JBDTYC010000050.1, read as the reverse complement.
TGGCTGACGACCCAGCCTCCCAACAGGGCACCGACCAGACCAAGCCCGATGTGCCCGATCACGCCGAGGCCCTCGTCACCCTTGACGAGGAGTCCGGCGAGCCACCCGGCAAACGCACCTACGATGAGCCATGCGAGCCATTCCACAGTCCTACCTCCTATATGTAGTCACAGCGGGTGTTGCCGCCCGCTGCGGCCAGGGAGTTGGCCAGCTTTCGCTCTGCTTTCCCTGGGCCGAGCACTAGCATATCGGCGAATGATTTGCCGCAGGAGATACAGGCCGGCGATGCGAAATATCAATCTCATTGCGGCCTTCCCTCCGTCGACAGGTCTATCGTCGGCTCGTCGGGCCCCGGGGCGCGATAGCCGGGATCGTCAATCGACGGATACTCGTCGGGCGCCGGTTCGGGTTTGGGTGGGGATTCGGGTGGGATCTCGATCCCGGGGTCCGGGCGCCTGGGTAGTTGCGGATCGGGTGGCTGTTGCGGGATGCTCACAAAGGCCTCTCACGCTCTACAAGGTTCCCAACCACACTTGCAGCAAGCGGGTCGTCGCCAGCGTGCTCATCATCCCCGACCCCATTACAACCTCATGCAAGCTGAATCGAGGGGTGGGTGGATCTCCACTCCCCACGCATCCGGCCGAGCATGAGGAGGCGACGACGGGACTCGAACCCGTGTAAGCAGTTTTGCAGTGCCATCCGTAGCGTCCGCCACCGTCCGCCGATGCCTTCGCCACGCTCAGGGTGGCCCATGAGGGCGGGCTGGCAACCGAGAGGTGGCCGTGGAGAAAGGCGTCGGCGAGCGGCACCTTCCAGCCGCGTGGAAGCCGGTACACTCAGTCTCTGACCGGAATGAAGAGTTCCTCGCATCGTTTCGTGGCGGGAATTACCGTCGCGACGCTGCTGGCTGTGGTCAGCGGATGCAGTGCCGGGTCGCCGTCCGCAAACGGGGAGGCAAGTGCCTTCGCATCGTCGACGTCAGCTGCGACCACCGCACATCTGTGGGTCGCGACCGGCGACATGGTCGCCGCCCGTATGATCCACACGGCTACGCCGCTGGCCGACGGCACGGTCCTCGTGGCAGGCGGCTTAGGCCGCGGCCTTCTTGGGCCTGCGCTTGCCTCGGCTGAGCTGTTCGACCCCGACAGCGGAACGTGGACCGCCAGCGGTGCGATGCTCGAGGCCCGGCGCGGGCACTCGGCGACGCTGCTCAAGGACGGACGCGTGCTGGTGGCGGGGGGATACGACCTCGGCAAGCAGCTGACCTCGGCCGAGCTGTATGACCCAAGCACGGGGTCCTGGAACCCCACCGCCCCGATGGCCGAAGCCCGCACCGATCACTCGGCGACGCTGCTCGATGACGGGC
>JBDTYC010000049.1:0-8833 GCA_040005815.1 Chloroflexota bacterium | reverse complement strand
GGAGCGGGGGCTTCGGCCTCGGGCGCGGGAGCGGCCTCGGGCGCGGGAGCGGCCTTGGCTGCGGTCGCCTTGGCGACCGCCTTTCGCGAGCGCTTCGGCTTCGCAGGAGCTGTATCGGCCGCGGCGGTGGCGGATGGTGCGCTGCCGTTCAGCTTGATCAGCTTCGCCACCGTGTCAGAGGGCAAGGCGCCCTTCCCCACCCACACCGCCAGCCGCTCTGCGTTGATCTGCACCGTGGCTGGCTTCGTCAGCGGGTCGTAGAAGCCGAGGATCTCCAGGGCGCGGCCGTCTCGCGGTCGGCGGCTGTCGATGGCCACCACCCGATAGCTCGGCCGCTTGGTGGCTCCCACCCGGGAGAGCCGAATGCGTACTGCCAAGGGTTCTCTACCTCTCTGCGATTCGCGTGCTGCGTGTCATTTGACGGTCAGCACGCCATCGATTTCCAGCCGATCGTCGGTGGCGGTTGCGCTGATTGCAAGCTCGCCGATCTGGTGGAGGATATCGCGAAGTTCGCTTCCGGGGTCGAAGATGCCTGCCAGGGCGTCCACGCCGCTCGGCACATCGGCCCATATTTCGTTGCCTGCGCGCCCGCCGGCGAGCACGAATGCGGTCCGATATCGCTGACTGCCGCCTACCGTCTCACCTGCCGCATGCGCTCGCAGCGCCGCGGCCACATCGTCAGCATCGAGGCCGACGACCACGACCCCGTCGACCACGGCGAAGGCGATCGTGCCGATCTGCGGGATTGCGAGGGTGGTGAGCGAGGTGCCGGACACCTGGTCTGTCGTGACACGCGCGCCGCGATCCGCCAGGCTGGATCGCATCCGGGCGAGCGCGTCTTGCGCCGCTTCCGGGTCGCTCGGACGCAGCAGCAGCTGCCCGTGCGGGCCGTCGAGATCGAGCTCGCGCAGCGCCACCCCCACCTCCCCGTCGAGCAGCGGTAGAAGGTCGCGATCGAGATTGATCCCAAGGCCGAGCGACGCGATCCCCCGGAGCTGATTCAGGGCATCCGCGGCCGGCGCGAAGGCATCCTCGGCGGCAAGGCTCGCCTCCAGGTCCTCGAAGCTCTGCGCGACGCCGAAGAGGACGGCCTCCAACCTCGTATCGAGCGGCATCCAGTCCCCCAGCGACGAGGTCTGCCTGCCAAGTGCAAACGCGGCGCGTGCCGCCTCGCTGGCGGAGTCCGCTTCAAATCGGGCGATACCCCCCAGGTGCAGGCCATCGGCATCGGCGGTGATGGCGAGTCCGGCGGTGCCAAAGCCTCCGATCTGGCCCATCTCCGTGAGCCCAAGTGCGCGCGGCACATCGAGGTAGACCGATGCCAGGTGATCGGCAGGAACGTCACGCATCGCTGCGGCGAAGGCCGGCGAGTCGGCGAGGGCAGGGGCGACGTCCGCATCGGCCTCGAGAGCGGCTCGCAGACGGTCAGGCGTGTTGGCCACGATCAGGAGATCGTTCAGGAGGGCGTAGCTCGTCCCGTCGCTCAGCATCACGTCCCGGCCGCGGAACACGTCCGCCTTGAGGCTGACTTCCAGACCCGCGAAGAGGCGCGGCACCGCCTCGCGCGCCGCGGCTGGATCCTTCACCGCCACCAGCAGCAGCTCGCCCGGCGTAGGCCCAGTGTCGCCCGGTGCCGCAGCGAATGCGATCTGTGCCCCCAGCCAGGGGCGCAGGTCAGCCACGTAGTCGATCCCGGCCTCCCCCAGGAGGCGCTGAGCCACCTCGTCGATCTTCCCTTCCAGGGCCGCCGGATCTCCGAAGCCCTGCAGCTTGCCGATCAGCCCCATGAGGTTCATCTGCTGACCGGTGGACGGCTGCAGGTACACATTGAGGTAGAGCGCGGTGTCGGCAGGGACCGCCCGTGATGCTCGATCCGTGACCGCCGAGAAGAGCAACAGGTAGCTCACCACCACGGCACCGCCGAGCAGGACGAGCAGCGAGGTGCTCGCGACGACGACGCGTCGCATGCCGGCTAGCCCCCCAGGATGCTGCGGAGCCCGTTCCCGCCGCGCGGAAGGCGACCTGGCCCGAACTGCCGCATCAGCCGCTGCATCTCACCGAACTGCTTCAGGAGGCGGTTGACGTCGGCTGGAGTCGTCCCGCTGCCGGTCGCGATGCGCCGGCGACGGCTGGCCTTGATGAGCTCGGGGTGGTGTCGCTCAGCCGGTGTCATCGAGTCGATGATCGCCTCGATGCGCTTCAGCTGCCCGTCATCCACCGCCTCCTGGGCGGCACCGGCCAGCTGGCTCGCTCCGGGGATCATGCCCAGCAACTGGCCGATCGGGCCCATCTTCTTGACCTGGGCCAGCTGCGTCCGGAAGTCGTCGAGGGTGAAGCGCGACTCCATCAGGCGCTGCGCGACCCGCTCCGCCTCCTCCTGGTCGATATTCTCCTGGGCGCGCTCGACGAGCGACAGAATGTCCCCCATCCCCAGGATCCGTTGGGCCAGGCGATCGGGGTGGAACGGCTCGAGGCCGTCTGTGCGCTCGCCGGTGCCGATAAACGCGATTGGCAGGCCAGTCACGCTGCGGATGCTGAGGGCGGCGCCACCGCGTGCGTCGCCATCCATCTTGGTCAGCACCAGCGCCGTCAGTGGCAGCCGGTGGTGGAATGCCTCCGCCACGCGGACCGCGTCCTGGCCGGTCATTGCGTCGACGACGAGGAGGGTCTCGGCGGGCGTGACCGCACCGGCGACGCGCACCAGCTCGTCCATCATCGGCTCGTCCACGTGCAGACGCCCCGCCGTGTCGAGGAGCACCACATCCAAGCCCCGAGCGCGAGCCTGCTCCATCCCCGAGCGAGCGATCTCGAGCGCCGCGGTTCCGGCCGGACGGGTGTGGACCTCCACCCCGATCTGGTCGCCGAGCGACACCAGCTGGTCGACGGCGGCGGGCCGATAGACGTCCGCTGCCACCAGCAGCGGCTTGTGGCCCTCCTTGCGGAGGCGAACCGCGAGCTTTGCTGCCGTTGTCGTCTTCCCCGATCCCTGGAGGCCGACCAGCATGATCAGGCTGGGCCTGGCGTCGAACTTGAGCAGATGGCGCTGACCGCCGAGCACCGCAAGCAGCTCATCGTGCACGGCCTTGACGACCTGCTGGCCCGGGTTGACACCGGTCAGGACGTCGGCGCCCAGGGCGCGCTCGCGGACCTTGGCCACGAACTCCTTGACGACCCGGAAGTTGACGTCCGCCTCGAGCAGGGCAAGGCGGATCTCGCGCAGCGCGACATCCAGGTCGGCCTCGGTGATCTTGGCCTTGCCGCGCAGGCGATCGACGACCCCCTGCAGGCGTGCGGACAGCGATTCGAACAAATCAGGACCGATGCCGGACCGCGTCGCTGTCAGCCGGCGGCTGCGCGAGACGGCTGCCCATTCTAGGCGGCGGCTCAGCGAGCGGCAATCTTCGTCGGGGGGCGCCGGTCAGGCGGCCAGCAGCCATTCCACGTACGCGCCGGGATCGAAGGGGGCGAGCGAATCAAGCTCCTCCCCCACTCCGGCGAAGACGATGGGCAGCTCGAGGCGATCGGCGATGGCGACCGCCACGCCGCCCTTGGAGGTGCCGTCCAGCTTCGTCAGGACGATGCCGGTGACGCCCGCCTCGCGGCTGAATGCCTCCGCCTGGGAGAGGCCGTTCTGACCGGTGGTGGCGTCGAGGACGAGGAGCACGTGTCGTGGCTGGTCCGACTGGCGGCGCTCGATGACGCGTCGGATCTTGGCGAGCTCGGCCATGAGCTGGACCTTGTTCTGGAGGCGGCCGGCGGTGTCGACGATGACCACCTCGATCCCTCGCGACTCCGCGGTGGCCATCGCGTCGAAGGCGACCGCCCCGGGGTCGGCGCCCTGCCGTTGGGCGATCACCGGGATCCCGATCTGCTCGCCCCAGAGGCGGAGCTGCTCGGTTGCGGCGGCACGGAAGGTGTCGGCCGCGGCCAGGACGACGGTGTGCCCTTCCCGCACGAAGCGCGCAGCCAGCTTGGCAATGGTCGTCGTCTTGCCCGACCCGTTGACCCCGACCACGAGGATCACCGCCGGGGCGGGGCCGATCTCGAACCTGCCACATCCGACGCGGGCGAGACGCTCCTGGATCTCATCGGCCAGCCCTTGGCGCACGGCCTCGCCCGTGGCCGCAGCGCCGACTCGCTGTTGGGTGGCGACGATCAGGGCGCCGGTCGTCTCCGCCCCCACGTCCGCGGCGATCAACGCCTCCTCGAGCTCGTCCCAGGTCGCCTCGGCGACGCGATCGCGCCCGAGCAACGCGCGCAGTCGAGCGCCGAGCCCGCTAGGTTGTGTCCGCAGGCCGAGGCCCGTCGGCCCACGCCGCGGGCGCGCCATCATCCGACGGCCACCTCGACCGGCACATCGGCGAGTCGCAGGGAGAGGAGCCGCGACACGGCGGCGTCGGTCATTGTCACGCCGTAGATCGTGTCGGCCGTCTCGATGGTGGCCCGGTTGTGGGTGATCACGACAAAGTCGATCGTCTGGGCAAGCACTCGGAGCGCGTCGGCAAAGCGGCCGATATTTGCCTCGTCGAGGGCGGCGTCGACCTCGTCGAGGATGCAGAACGGGACCGGGTTGACGCTCAACATCGCGAACAGGAGCGCGACGCCGGTGAGTGCCCGCTCGCCACCGGAGAGCATGGGCAGACGCTGCAGCCGCTTGCCGGGCGGCTGGACGGCGATCTCGATTCCCCCCTCGCCGTCGCCCTCCGCGTCGCTCATCTGCAGCGACGCCGACCCGCCAGCGAAGAGGAGCCGGCAGAACTCGTCGAACTTTGCGCCGATGGCGACGAATGCGGCATTGAACTGCTCGGCGATCTCGGCATCGAGCCGCCCGATCAGCTGCTCGGTCGAGGCGCTGGCCGCCGAGAGGTCGATGTCCTGCGCGACCAGCGTCTCGAGGCGCCCTGCCAGCTCGCGATGCTCGTCGATGGCGAACGGGTTGACCGAGCCGATCTGCGACACGGTGCGCCGGACCCGGCCGAGCTCCTCCTGGATCGCCTCGAGCGTCGCATCGGCATCGGCGGTCGCGATCGGAGCATCCTCGGGCGCTCGCTCAATGGCGTCCACCGCCCGCGGGAGCGACTCGATCGCCAGGTCACGCTCACGCCCGATCGCCGCGAGCTCGTCCTCGTGGCGTTGGGCTTCTAATGCGGCCGCCTGGGCGTCCCGCTCCAGCTCGGCCAGGCGCGATGCTGCACCGCCCCGGGTCCGCTCTCGCTCGAGCAGGTCGGCCCGCAGGCGATCGCGCTCGGCATTCCCCGCATCGCGGACTGCCGTGGCGTGCTCAACGGCGGCGACCGCGGCGGTGACGCCCTGCACCGCGGCGGTCCGCTGCTCGTCGAGGGCGGCGAGTCCGCTGCGATCGGCTGAGAGCGCCGCGCCCAGCTGCTCTCTGCGCGCCATGCGCAGCGCCTCCACGAACCCCGACCCACGCCGCGCGGCGTCAATGGCATCCGCTGCCGATTGTGCCGTCTGCCAGGCGGCACGCAGCTCGTCGCGCCGAGCCGCCAGCTCTGAGCGGTCCTGCTGCGCAGCGGTCGCGGCGGTGGCGAGAGCGTCGAGATCGATTTCACGCAACGGGGAGGGCGACGCCCCGGTGGACGCGACCGCCTCGCCGCGGATCGCCTCGAGCTCCGCCGAGAGCGCGGTTGCCCGCGTCGTCGCGTGATCGAGCAGCTCTACCGCGTGCGCCTGCATCGTGCGGGCCGCGGACGCCCGCAGCTCGACCTCCGATCGGGCGGCGAGGGCCCCGTCGCATGCCTGCCTGGCCAGCGATGCGGCGACGAGGGCATGCCCGGCCGCATCGCCTGCCTGGGTCTGCTCCTGCTCTAGTGACGCGACCAGCTCAGCCAGCTCGCGCCGGCGCGCGTGCTGTCGTGCCGCTTCCCCAACCGCCTCGTCCTCTCGTCCGCGCACGATCACGAGTCCACGCTCGTCGGCGAGGTCGCCCTCTGGCGTCACTGCGATCCAGCCCGACGGAAGATCGCGCCAACCACGCAGCAGTGTCGCGAGATCAGGGGCGACGACGGCACGCGCGAAGAGGCGCTGGGCGGACCCGGCGCCGATCCATTCGGCCACGGTCCTGCTGGCGTCGACCGCAGCGAGCGCCTCCGACCGTCCTTCGGGCGTGGCGTCGTCGATCTCGACCAGGAGGCGGGCGGACCCCCGGGCGTTGGCCGCCTTCCCGATCAGGTCCTCGTCCTGCCACAGCAGGGTCTGCTGCAGCTCGCCACCGACCAGCGCCTCGATCGCGGCCCAGGCTTCGCGCGGAGGATCGATCGCGTCCATGAGCGCCCGCCACCCCGCATCGGCCAGACGCGATCCGAGCCGCGACCCACTCTCGGCCCGTTCGAGCAGGGACTCGAGCTCCGCGCGCATGCCCCCGGCACGCTCGGCCAGGTCACGCGAGCTGGCTCGCGCCTCATCCGCCTGACGCTGCGCCTCGTTGCTGTCGAGGTCCGCCGTCCGCAGGCGAGCGACGGCCTCCGCCTCGGCGGCCTCCGCCAACCGCAGCTCGGCGCCCACGGCCTGCAGTGCCTCCTGCGCCGCGGCAGCCGCCTCGTTAGCCGCTCGCGAATCGGTTTCGATCTGGTGGGTGCGTGCCACGGCCCGCGCTGCGGCCTCCTCGCGTCGGGCGGCTTCGGCGATTGTCGCCCCCGCGCGAGCCCGCGCCGCGCCGAGCGCCTCCTCGGCGGAAAGCGCAGCGTGGTCCGCGGCCTCGAACGCATCTGCCGCGGCGCGCCACCGGATCTCGGCCTCCCGGGCGACTTCCCACGCGAGGTCGACAGTCGGGTCCGCGGCCGGCTGGGCCTCGACTGTGGTATCGATCGTCTGAAGCTCCGCCTCCGCTCGTGTGATGCCCGCCGCCAGGTCCACATGCTGTCGGGACACCGCATCGGCCTCGGCCTCGGCGCGGATCAGTGCCTCGCGGGCGGTCTCCCGCTGCTCGGAGGCGACACGCGCCGCCGACTCGGCCGCCCAGTAGCCCGCCTCTGCGCTGGCAATCGCCTCTCGACCCGTGGTCTCCTCGGCGCGCAGCGATTCGAGGGCCGCCTCGGCTGCAGCCTTCTTGCGACGCGCCTCCCCGAGTGCGGCGCGCGCGATCAGCTCGCGACGACGATGGATCTCCAGCACCAGCGAGCGCGCGCGACGTCCGAGTGAGTCATGCTCCTGCTGGTGCTGCGCCTGCAGGGCCAGCCGGCGAACCTGCGGTTTCAGCTCCCCGATCAGGTCGCCGACGCGAGTCAGGTTGTCTCGAGCTCGCGCCAGCCGTCCGAGGGCCTCGTTCTTGCGGACCTGCAGGTTCTTGACTCCCGCCGCCTCCTCGAAGAGCTGGCGACGCTCCTCGGGGCGCAGCGAGAGTGCCGCGTCCACAGTCCCCTGTCCGACCACGACCAGCTCGTTCGCGCCAAGCCGCCCGGCAGCCAGGAGGTCGACCACGTCGCGGAGCCGCGCCTTACTCCCGTTGACCAGGTATTCGGTCTCCCCGGATCGGAATGCGCGGCGACCGATCGAGACCTCGCTGAAGTCGATCGGCAGCCAGCCGTCGTTGTTGTCGAGGGTGAGGATTGCCTCCGCCATCCCCTGGGGACGTCGACCTTCGCTCCCGGCGAAGATCACGTCATCGGCTCGGCGGGTTCGCAGGGACCGATTCGACTGCTCGCCAAGGACCCAGCGCACCGCGTCAGCCATGTTGCTCTTCCCCGAGCCGTTCGGGCCGATCACCGCGGTGACGCCGCGCTCGAAGACGAATCGAGTGGGGTCGGCGAAGGTCTTGAAGCCGTGCAGGCGGAGCTCCTTCAGACGGCTCATCCCCGGTCCTCGGCCGGTGCCGGCATGACCGAATCGCCGATCAGCTCATCGAGCGCGACGGCTGCCGCGCTCTCTTCGGCGCGCTGCCGGCTCGAGCCGTGACCAATCCCCCGGAGCGCTCCATCCACAATCGCGGAGACGGTAAATGCATGGCGGTGCGACGGACCGGTCACCTCTACCAGCTCGTAGCGCGGCTTCTGGTGGTGGTGGTGCTGCGTCCACTCCTGGAGCCTGCTCTTGGCCGATTTGTGCGGCTCATCGGCCCCGGTGGGGGCTACGAGGGGCCCGAAGATGCGGCGGAGCCAGCGCTGCGTGGTGCCAAACCCCTCACGCACGGCGAGCGCCCCTGCCAGCGCCTCGAACGTCGCCGCCAGCAACGATGGACGCGTCGCTCCGCCGCCTTCGGCCTCACCCTTGCCGAGCAGCAGGTATCGGTCCAGCCCAAGGCTCAGCGCAACGGCGGCAAGCGAGTCGCGGTTGACGAGCGCAGCACGTCGGGCGGTCAAGAGGCCCTCATCCTCGCCGGGAAATCGGTCGTAGAGCAGGCGGCTGACGACCTGGCCGATGACGGCATCGCCCAGAAACTCGAGGCGCTCGTTATGCCCCGGCGCAACGCCCGGATTCTCGTTGAGGAAGGAGCTGTGAACGAACGCCTGGCGAATGGCCTCCGGGTCCCGCAGGACGATGCCGAGTCGCTCACCCAGCTCGTCGATCTGCGGGCTGGCCATGGGCTCCGATCGTTTCTACTGGTGCTCCTCGATGAACTCGACTGCGTCGGAGACCTTCTGGATCTTCTCGGCGTCCTCGTCGGAGATCTCCATGCCGAACTCCTCCTCGAGGCTCATGATGAGCTCCACGAGGTCAAGCGAGTCCGCATTCAGGTCCTCGACGAACGAGGCGGTTGGCGTGACCTCCTCTTCGTCGACGCCGAGCTGCTCGACGATCAACTTCTTGAGTCGGTCGAATGTGGTTCCGTCGGCCACCGTCAGGCTCCTCCAGGCGATGATCTGGCAACGCTTCCCAG
>JBDTYC010000048.1:0-9064 GCA_040005815.1 Chloroflexota bacterium | reverse complement strand
CGGCGTCGTGCCGAAGACGACCGCATACGTCGCGGCCAGCGTGCGACGCAGCCGTGCGAAGGGGTCGTTCCGGAAGTCCGAGTGCTCGGTCACCCCCGCCGCGACCGCCGGATGGGCGAGCTGCATCAGCAGGGCGCAGCTTCCGCCGGCCAGCACGAGGACCTCGCGATCGATCCGCCAGGAGATGCTGTCGGGGCCGAACAGGCCGCGGTCGGCGGCCCGGGTCATGAGAGCGACGCCGTCGGCCGGGCGCCGCGATCGGGGATGGCGCGGAAGAGCAGGCCCGCCAGCACGCCCGTCACGAAGCCTCCGATGTGCGCGAGGTAGGCGACGCCGCCGGTGCCGGTTGGATCGGCCAGGCTCGAGATCACCTGGAGCGCAATCCACATCCCGATCGCGAGGATGGCTGGGATCTGGACCAGGAAGCGAACGACGAAGGCGGTCACACGGTTCCGCGGGAAGAGGACCAGGTATGCCCCCAGCACGCCCGAGATGGCGCCCGATGCGCCCAATGATGGGATCGGCGAGCTGGGGTCGCTGAAGGTCTGTGCCAGCGAGCCCACCAGCCCAGCGGCGAGGTAGGCGATCACGTAGAGAATCGGGCCGGCGCGGTGCTCCACGTTGTCGCCAAAGATCCAGAGGAAGAGCATGTTGCCGCCCAGGTGCAGCCAACCGCCGTGCATGAACATGCTCGACAGGAGCGTCAGGTAGATCGGTTCGGGGCCGGGCGCCTGCGGAACGAGGTATTGGGTGCCATCGATCATCACCGGCACTGCCTGCGTCAGGTCGACTCCCGTTGTGATCTCGCGGGCGATCGAGCTCCAACCATTCGTGAAGCTGTTGTCGCCGCTCGCCCCCTGGAGCAGGACGAAGACCGCGACGTTGATCGCGATCAGGCCGAGCGTGGCCCACGGAATGCCGCGGCCCGGCAGGTTCTCGTCACCGATCGGGAACATCGATCCCGCGTTCGGTCAGGCGACCCAGGGAAGGTGGATCGCGGGCAGCAGCGCGTTCAGCAGCAGCCCCAGGATCAGGAGGCCGCCCGCGCGCCGGGTGTGGAGGAACGCGCCACCCACGAACCAGAGCGGCCAGCCGACGTAGCTGTGCGGCGGCGATTCGGGTCGTGGGGCCGAGAACTGGCGGAGGACCTTCAGCAACATCGGGATGCCGAGCACCACGAGCATCACGAATGGCCCGATCCAGCCGATGAGCGCCGAGCCGATGACGATCGGGTAGAAGGCGATCATGAGGACCTGCGCCACCCGGCGGGCGAGCGCCTCGCCGAGGATGACCGGTAGGGTGTGAATCCCCTTGGCCGTATCGGCGCTGATCTTGTCGATGTGCTTCCCGAAGAGGACGGTCGTCACCAGGATCGCGTAGGGCAGGGAGGCGATCCAGACCCAGCCGGGGAGCACCCCCGTGGCCACGAAGTAGGTCCCGGCGATCATGAGCGGTCCCCACACCACGAAGACCCCCGGCTCGCCGAGACCGCGGTGCTTGAGCTTGATCGGCGGGGCGACGTAGAAGACGCTGATGAAGAGGCCGCCCAAGGCGAAGGCGGCGACCCACGGGCCGCGCACCGAGACGAGGAAGACCAGGATCGCGAGGTCGAGCAGGTTCATGAGCAGGATCGCGTTCCGCAGCTGCGCCTTGGAGAGCCACCCGGAGAGGATCGGATGCGGCGCGTACAGGGCACGCACGTACTCATCGGTGTCGACTCCGCCCTCGAGGTCGAAGTAGTCGTTGATCATGTTGTTCGACGCGTGGGCGATCACCAGGCCGATGACCGAGAGCGCCAGGTACCAGTAGTTCACGGAGACCCCGGTGGTGCCGATGGCCAGCAGGCCACCGATCAGGCCGGAGGTGGCGGTCATGCTGAAGACGGCCGCGCGGGTGACGATCAGCCACTTGCTGAGCCAGTCCATCTCCACGCCGTCGGGCATGTTGGCGTGGTTCATGACGTAGCGCCAGGTTGAGAATCGTCGGGCGAGGGTGGTCATGACGTGATCTTAGTCTTCCGCGCGCTGGTCTCTGATGCCAAGGCCATTGGTGACGGCGCCGGCGGCGCACAGCAGCGCCGCGATCAGCATTGCCAGGTGATAGGCATCGGCTGACGACTCGCGGGCCGCCGCCACCTGCTCGGGCGGGAGGCCCGGGTCCGGTGGGTTCAAAGGTGGGATCGCCGCGCGGACCTGCGCGGACCCCGTATCGAGCGTGGGGACCCGGTCGTGGAGCGCACCGTAGAAGCTGGCCGACACGCCGATGAAGATCACCGCCCCCGCCAGCAATGGGCCGATGCGGCTGATGGCGTTGTTGATCGCCGAGGCGAGGCCGGAGTTGCGGGCCGGCACCGAGCTCATCAGGGCGGTGGTCAGCGGCGCCACCAGGATCGAGATGCCGAGCCCGAAGACGATCATCGCGGGGAGCACATCGAAGAGGTACCCGGACGACGGGATGAGGCTCGCGGGATCTTTGACTCGTGCCTGCCACGGAACGCTGTCCGACGGGATCCGGGTCAGCCACAGCAGCCCGACCGCCATCAGTGCAGGCCCCATGGCCATGAACCAGCGCGGGCCGCGCTTGCCGGCGAGGTGTCCGAACGTCGTCGACAGGAAGGCGAGCGCGAGGCTGAGCGGCATCCCTGCCAACCCCGAGGCGAGGGCCGAATAGCCGAGGGTTCCCTGCAGGAAGAGCGCCTGGTAGGCGAAGACCACGTACAGCGCCCCGTAGATCAGGAATGTGGAGATGTTGGTAACGGTGAAGTTCCGCGAGCGGAACAGTTCGGGCGGGATCAGCGGGTCTCGGCGGCGGATCATCAGCGGCGCGAGTGCGACCGTCGCTAAGGCCCCGAGGGCGAGCGCCACCCAGGCGACCGGATCCGCCCAGTTCTGCTGCTGGCCGCGGATCGCCCCGAACGCGAGGCCCCCGACCGACAGCGCCACCGCGACGGCCCCGAGCCAGTCGAATCGCTTTGGTGCGGATTCGTTGCGGCTTTCCGCCACCCAGCGCAGCGCGATGAAGATCGCCGCCGCAACCAGGGGGACGTTGATCAGGAAGGCGACTCGCCAGCTCAGCGCGTCGACCAGGAAGCCGCCGACGGGCGGGCCGAGGACCGTCGTGGCGCTGGACGCCGCGGCCCAGATGCCGAAGGCTCGACCTCGTTCCGGACCATCGAACGTGGCGGTGATGATGGCCAGCGCGCTGGGCACCAGGAACGCGCCGAAGACCCCCTGCACCACCCGACCTGCGATCAGCAGCTCCATGGTCGGAGCGAGGCCGCACAGGATGGAGCTGGCACCGAACCCGACCAGGCCGATGACGAAGACGCGGCGGCGGCCAAAGGCATCTGCCAGTGCCCCCGCCAGGATTAGCAGGGCGGAGACGGTGAGGAGGAAGCCGTTGACGACGTACGACTCTCCCTCGAGCACGCCGACGACGGTGCTGGGAAGCTGCTCACCAATCGCCTTGAGGGCCACGTTGACAATGGTCGAATCGAGGAAGACGATCGCCGACCCGAGGACGACCGCCGCGAGCGTCCAGCCGCGACGGCTCATCTGCTGGCGAGTGGCTCGAAGCGGGCCGTGAAGTGGCGGAGCTGCGCCGACTGCTCGGCGATCCGGTAACCGCGGAGCTGCTTGGCATTCGATGCCACCGCGCGCACGACCTCGATCACGTAGTCGATGTGCGACTGGGTGTAGACCCGACGCGGGACGGCGAGGCGAACCAGCTCCATCGGCCCGGGAGTCTCCGTCCCGTCGGGATGCATCCCGAACATCACGGTGCCAATCTCGCAGCCACGGATCCCGCCCTCGCGGTAGAGGGCCACCGCCAGCGCCTGTCCCGGGTACTCGAGCGGCGGGATGTGGGGCAGCAGTGCGGCCGCGTCGAGATAGACGGCATGGCCACCAATCGGCTGCACGCAGGGAATCCCCGACTCGACGAGCGCCTCGCCGAGGTAGGCCGTTGAGCGGATGCGGTAGCGCAGGTAATCGTCGTCGACCACCTCGCGCAGCCCCTGCGCGATCGCCTCCAGGTCGCGACCGGCCAGGCCGCCGTAGGTGGGGAAGCCCTCGGTGAGGATCAGCAGGTTGCGGGCGGCATCGGCCCATTGGTCGTTGTTGAGCGCCAGCCAGCCACCGATGTTGGCGATCGCATCCTTCTTGGCGGACATCGTCATCCCATCGGCCAGCGACGCCATCTCACGCACGATGTCCGGAATTGACCGGTCGGCATGGCCAGCCTCACGCTGCTTGATGAACCACGCGTTCTCGGCGAAGCGGCAGGCATCGAGGAAGAGCGGGAGATGGTATCGGTTGCAGATCTCACGCACCCCGCGCAGGTTCTCGAGGCTGACCGGCTGCCCGCCACCGGAGTTGTTGGTCACCGTGACCATCACCAGCGGAATGGTCTCGGCTCCCCAGTCGCGGACGAAGGCGTCGAGCGCGTCGAGGTCCATGTTCCCCTTGAACGGGTGAAGGGCCGATGGGTGGCGTCCCTCCTCGATCACCAGGTCCACCGCCTCGGCGCCGCTGAACTCGACGTTGGCCCGGGTCGTGTCGAAGTGCGTGTTGCTCGGGATCGCCTTGCCCGGGCCGCCGACCACGGAGAAGAGGATCTTCTCGGCAGCGCGGCCCTGGTGGGTGGGGATGACGTGCTTGAACGGGAAGAGGTTCTGCACGCTCTGCAGGAAGCGGAACCAGGATGGCGAGCCGGCATAGGACTCGTCGCCGCGCTGGATCCCGGCCCACTGCTCAGCGGACATCGCGCCGGTACCGGAGTCGGTCAGCAGGTCGATGATGACGTCCGCGGCGTGCAGGTTGAAGAGGTTGTAGCCCGCCTCGCGCAGGTGCTCCTCGCGTTCCGCGACGGAGGTCATCCGGATCGGCTCGACGCTCTTGATCCGGAACGGCTCGATGATCGTCGTCCAGCGGTCCACGTGGCTGAGCATAGGCGCTGGATCGAAGCGGGCGAGGCCCGGGCGGGCCATCATGTCCCTTCCCGAGCGAATCCGAAGCGAGGAGATTCGATGCAGGACTGGGAGTCGTTGGGCGAGGAGGTTGGGTCCCGACCCGCCGTCGTGAGCTGGGCGGCGAACGAGATGCAGGTCTTCTTCATCGGCCCCGACGGAAGGCTGTGGGATACCTACTGGGACGGTGAGGCGTGGCACGACCGACATGCGCATGGGGGCGACCTGGCGGGAAGTCCCACCGCCTGCAGCTGGGGGGCCGATCGAATCGATGTCTTCGCGCGTGGTCGGGACGGGACGCTGCAGCACCGTTGGTACGAGCCGTCCGGCTGGCAGCCGTGGGAGTCGCTGGGGGTCCGCATAGGTGGCGATCCCGCCGCCTGCAGCTGGGGTCCCGACCGAATCGACCTCTTCTTCCGCTCTGATGACGGCGAGCTGCTCCACGGCTCCTGGGCCGGCGGCCGCTGGTCGTTCGCCGGTCGCTGAGGAGCATCCACATCGACCGTTTGCTGACGCTCCTCGGCTCCCTGCCGATCGGCGTCGAGAACCTGGTGCGAACCGCCGTGGGGCCGTTGCCCCGGCAGCGGGTGGTGCCCGCGCTGCTGGGCCTCTTCGCGGCCTTGACGATCATCCCCGTTGGGCAGGCCCTGGTCGAGATCATCGTCCGACCGGTCTCCGTGGCCGAGCTGGTGGATCGCCAGATCGGGCTCTCGACGCGGCTCGTGGCGGTGGACGGGTTCGCGCTGCTCGTGCCGCTCGACGCCGACCCGCCACCCGACGCGTCGAACTCGCCGTTCGTCTATCACTGGTACCCGGTCCGCGACAGCCTCCAGGAGCTGCGCCTGGTCCTGCTCCGGTCGACGGTCACCCCAGAGGGGTTGCGCACCCGAAGCGTCGTGGCAAGGGTCGTGGACGATCCGGCGGCAGTCGATCGCACGACCGCCGGGCTGGCAGCCATTGGAAGGCCCAGGGAGGGCGAGGGAGTGGCACGCGTCCTGCTCATCGAGGAGGAGCCTGGGCAGCAATCGGTCAGGGACCTGGGGTCCATAGCAGACCTAAGCGAAGCGAAGATCGATGAGGTGGTCCGGGTCACGGTCAGCTTCGAGGATGGCATCGCCACGTGCGTGGGTCGAGGCGACTGCAACGCTCGGTCGCTCGCAGAGGGGATCGGCTCCTGGGACAACCTGGCCCACGACGACGACGGAGATACCGTCGTGGTGCGGACCACCTACCCGCCGTCGGTCGCCCCATTCCATGGCGTCGGGCACCACGCGCAGGACCGCGAGGCTGTCGGGCGCCTGCTGGCGCTTCCGCTCGTCCGCGGCCTGCTCGGCTGGGGCCACGTCCTCCAGGCTGCTCACGTCGAGCATGACCTGGGCCTGCCGATCGATCACCTCTGGTTGGGGCCGCTCCTCTTCACCTCGGCCGCCACGCTCCTGCTCATCGGTCGGCGGCTCCCCTACCCGCGATTCCGTCCGTGCTCGGCGCGCAGTGGACGCATTCCCGGTGCCCCTGTGGCCGGCCCGGTGACAGGGCGGGCAACCGGCCGGATCACGCCCCCCAACGCCTCGCCGTTCGAGATCGTCGACCTGGCTGCCACCCTACGCGCAGCACCACCGCGCGGCACCTCGCTGCACGTCGAGGTCGAGGGGCAACCGCGCGAGTTCCTGATCCCCCGCGACCTGGGCGGCCTTGGGGGGACCGAGCCCGGGGACGTGCTGAGGGTCAGATCCCTCCGTCCGGCGCTGAAGGTCGACTGGTTCGGCAGCAACGTCCTCCTCGTCTTCGAGGACCTGGCCAGTCGGGACGACGCGAACGCCATGATCCACGAGACTGGCGGCTAGACTCACCAGACCCATGGATACGACCCCGAATCGCACCTGCCTGGCGCGCCTTCCCGGCGGCGAGCTGCAGGTCCTGGGACCCAAGGACCTCGACCAGATCGACGTGCTGCGCTCGAAGCCGGAGCACCTCGTCTGGCTCGACATCGCCTCGCCCACCGCCGACGACCTGGCGCTCCTTCGCGACGAGTTCGACGTGCATCCGCTGGCGTTGGAGGACCTCGAGAAGCGGCGGCAGCGGGCGAAGCTGGACACGTACGCGGAACAGCAGATGGTCGTGACGTACGAGGTGCTCGAACCGGCGGAGAAGGATCGGTCCTACGACCTCGGCGAGCTGCATCTGTTCGCCGGCCCCGGCTACCTCATCAGCGTCCGATGGCAGGCATCACCAACCGTCGAGGAGGTCGAGCGACGCTTCCGCGATCGCCCGGATGCGGTGGCCCGGACTCCCGGCTCGCTCCTGTACGCCATCCTCGACGCCGCAGTCGACGGCTACTTCCCGCTCCTGGATCGTATCGCCGAACGGATCGAGGACCTCGAAGACCAGATCCTGGCCGCCAGGCAGACAGGCGCCGCGACGCTCCGCCCGATCCTGGCCATGAAGCGCGAGCTGCTCGAGCTGCGGCGGACGCTTGCGCCGCAGCGGGATGTGGCCAATGCCCTGCTGCGTCGCGACCTGCCGCTGGTGGACGATCTCTCTGCCCCCTACTTCCAGGACCTCTACGACCACCTGATCCGCGTGCTCGACCAGCTGGACCTGCAGCGCGACCTGCTGGCGTCCGCGCTCGAGGCCAACCTGTCGGTCACGAGCAACAATCTGAACGCCGTGATGAAGCGGCTCACCGCCTTCACCGTGATCCTGATGGTGCCGACGCTCATCGCCGGCATCTACGGCATGAACTTCCACTTCATGCCCGAGCTCAGCTCGCAGCTCGGCTACCCCGTCGCCCTGGGCGTGATGGCGGTCTCGATGGTCGGCGCGGCCGTCTTCTTCAAGCGCAAGGACTGGTTCTGATGGCCGGCGGTGCGGGGGACGCCCCGGCCATCGAGGCGATCGACCTGGTGCGGACCTACCAGACCCACACCGGGGTGCTGCGCCGCCGACCGATGACGGTCGAGGCGGTGCGCGGCATCAGCTTCGATGTCCGGCCCGGTGAGCTGTTCGGGCTGCTGGGTCCGAACGGAGCCGGCAAGACGACGACCATCAAGATGCTCATCACCCTGTTGCTGCCGACTTCGGGCACAGCCACGGTGATGGGCTATGACGTGGTCCGCGACACGACTGCGGTGCGCCAGCGCATCGGCTACGTCTTCGGCGGCGACCGCGGCCTCTACGACCGGGTGAGCGGCGTCGACAACCTGCGCTACTTCGCAGAGCTTTACGGGGTCGAGCCCTCGGAGCAGAAGCGCCGGATTGCCGCGCTCCTCGAGCTGGTGGGGCTGACCGGGCGCGAGAACGAGAAGGTCGAGGGCTACAGCCGCGGCATGCGACAGCGGTTGCACATCGCGCGCGGGCTCCTCCACGACCCGGAGGTGATCTTCATGGACGAGCCGTCGATCGGCCTCGACCCGGTCGGGGCGCGCGAGCTGCGCCAGACCGTTCGCTCCCTCGTCGACGCGGGCAAGACGGTGCTGCTGACCACCCACTACATGTTCGAGGCCGATGCCCTCTGCGACCGAATCGCAGTCATCAACGCCGGGCGCATCGTGGCGCTCGGGACCGGCGCCGACCTGAAGGACGCGATCGCGGAGCGCACGATCGTCGAGATCGAGACGTTCGGGGTGACCGACGAGGCGGTCGAGCGCCTGCGGGGAGACGCCGATGTGAGCGCCATCAATATGGAGGAGCGGGACCAGAGCCAGATCCTCCTCGTCCAGAGCGACCGCGGCGCACACATCACCCAGCGCCTGCTCGCGCTCCTGGGCGACACCCGGGTCGGGAAGGTCGTTGCCCGCGAACCGACGCTCGAGGACGCCTACGTGCACCTGATTGCGACGACCGGCGACGACGAGGCCCGATCAGCGCGGGCCGCATCGGTTCAATAGAGTGGTCGGATGAGCGGCTCGCGGACCCTGCGTCTTATCTCCTTCGTCACGTGGTTCAACGTGAAGATGCTGCTGACGAGCGAGTTCTTCATCCTGCTGACGTTCATCTCGCCGCTCATCTTCGCCACCCTCGCCTTCTTCCTCTTCAAGTCCGGAGGCGGGACCGCCGGACAGACGCTCCTCTACGTCGCGCTGGGGGCCGGGATGATGG
>JBDTYC010000047.1:0-9210 GCA_040005815.1 Chloroflexota bacterium | reverse complement strand
CTCGAGGAAGGTGGGCGACGCCCACTGGATGTCGTCGACCACCAGGATCACCGGGTGGACGCCCCCGAGTCCCTCAAGGAACCTGCGCGCAGCCCAGACGACCTCGGCAACCGGGTATGGCTCGATCGACAGGCCGATTGCCGAGGCGAGGCGAGCCGCCACCTCCGCGTCTGGTACCAGCTGGTCGAGCTTGCGGAGCCCGACGTCAGGTGCGTCATTCGGTTCGATCGCCGCGGCCTCGCGGACAGCCTCTCGCAATGGCCAGAAAGTGATCCCGTCGCCGTATGGCAGACATCGGCCACGGACCACGGTCGCACGCTCGATCTGTTCTGCGGTGAACTCGGCGATCAGTCGCGACTTGCCAAGCCCCGCGTCTCCGACGACCGTCACCATGCGGCAGCCGTTGACCTCGATCGCCTCCGCGATGACTCCTCGCAGCTCCGCCATCTCAGCGTCGCGGCCAATCATCGGGGAGTCGCTGCGTCGCTCGAAACCTTCCGCTCGCTCCCGGACAGCGGTCAGGCGATAGGCTGAGACGGGCTCGGCCTTTCCCTTCAGCGTCAGCGGGGGAACGGCTTCGACGGTCGCCGCGCCGCGCACCAGGCGGTAGGTCAGGTCACCCAGTAGCACCTCCCCCGGACCGGAGGCCTGCTCGAGACGAGCTGCCACGTTCACCGTGTCCCCGCTCACCAGCCGCTGACCGAGGCTCGGGTCGCCGGCCACCACCTCGCCGGTGTTGACGCCGATGTGATTGCCGAGGGTGACGCCCCATTCGGCCTCGAAGGCGGTGTTCAGGGCGGGCAGTGCCGCCTGCATGTCGGCCGCGGCCCGAACGCCTCGCAGCGCGTCGTCCTCGTGCCGTGACGGGAGGCCGAAGACAGCCATCACGGCGTCGCCGATAAACTTCTCGACCGTTGCGCCGTGCCGTTCCAGGATGCGCTGCATCGCCTGGAAGTAGCGCGACATCACGTCGCGCAGCGCTTCAGGCTGGATTGGCTCGCCCCTGGTCGAGCGCGGCTTTGGATCGGCGAAGACGATCGTCACCGTCTTGCGGCTTTCCTGGAACGTGCGACGCCCGGTCAGCGCAGTACCGCAGGCGCCGCAGAAGCGATATTCGGATGGGTTGAGCTCGCCGCACACCGAGCAGAGTTTCCCGGCCGCGTCCGATTCCGTTCCTGATAGACCTTCGTCGACAGACCCGGACACGGTGATGAGTCGGTGAGCGATGAGTGGTTCGTCGGACCATTTGGCGACCACCGGGCCGAAGGACTCGGCCTCGACATGATCCGCGACGAGCTGATACGTCGAGTCCGCCAGCAGGACCTCGAGCGGAGGGGCGTTCTGCTCCATGGCGCCCGCCCGCTGGATGGTCGCGCCGGTCAGGACGTGTGCGCCAGCGGAGAGATCGCCGACGATGACCTCTCCGCTAGCCACCCCGGTTCGCACGATGAGGCGCACGCCCCAGCGTTGATGCAGCTGTTCGTTGAGGACGGCGAGGATGCGGAGGCTCTCCGCAGCAGCTTGGACGGCCCGCAGGGCATCGTCGTCGTGCTGGGTGGGGAGCCCAAAGACGGCCACGATGGCGTCGCCGATGATCTTCTCGATCGTGCCGCCGTGCGATTCGAAGACGGCCCGCATCCCGTCGAAGTAGAGCGTCAGGACCTCGCGCAGCGATTCGGGGTCGAGCTTCTCGCCCAGGGCGGTTGAGCCCTTGAGGTCAGAGGTCACCACCGTCGCTACGCGACGAATCTCCTCCAGGGGCCGATCAGCGGTTAGCTGCGCCCCGCATTGCCCACACACCCGGAAGCGGGACTCCGATTGCGCCTGGCAGTTCGGACAGGTGACCATCGGGCTGAGTGTACGGGGGGTCAGCCGATGGCCGCCTTCACAAAGGCCGCCACCTGGTCGAGCGCCTCGCCAAAGACCGGCCCGATGCCGTGGCCGAGCTCCGGATACACGATCAGCTCGGCTGACGGGAGGCGTCGCACCGCCTCCCGCAAGAGGGCAACCTTGGCAAAGGGATCGCGGTCGCCGGAGATGAGGAGCACCGGACAGCCGATCCTCGACCAGTGTGCGGTCCGCGCGTCCCAGCGCTCGGCCCCGCCGGGCGGGTGCAGGGGGTAGGAGAGCAGCACCAGGGCGCCGTACTGGTGCTCGGCCGCGATCAATGACGCAACCCGCCCACCGAACGAGTGCCCGCCGATCGCCGTCTCGGCCGATGGAGGGGCCGTGGCCAGGTAGATCGGCATGGCGCGCTCTGCCTGTCCCTTGGGCAGCTGGACTGCCGTCGCATCAACGCCTCGCTGACGCAGCGCGGCGATCTGGGGAGCAAGCCCCGCCGCGCTTCCGGATGCCCCGTGGGAGAGGTAAAGGTGCGCCACGCGAGCAAGCCTAGAGCGGGCCGACGCCGGGCGTGGTACACATGACGCTCCGATGGTCACTAGCCGAACCGTACCAGTCCCTTCTCGCAGCGCCGCCGCGGTTGCCGGGATCGTCGCCGGAGGGGTAGCCCTGGCTGCCACCGAACTGCTGGCGGGCATCTTTCCGGGCGCCCCGTCGGTGGTGCTGGAGATTGGCGCGTTCCTGATCTCACTCCAGCCGCCGGGCGCAAAGCAGATCGTGGTCGACCTCTTCGGGACCGCCGACAAGCTCGCGCTGAATATCGCCATCGTGGCCGGTGCGCTGGTGATTGCCGCCGTGCTCGGGATCCTGGCTCGTTTCCATCGATCGTGGACGACCACAGGCTTCACCGCGATCGCAGCGTTTGGCCTGCTTGCCTCGCTGCGCGACCCACTCGTAGACGGCCTGCTGGCGCTCGTGGCGGCGGTCGTGGGCGTCGTGGTCGCGTACATGGTGATCGGCTGGTTGCTCCAGCTGGCGACACCATCGCGCGAAGCGGAGATGCCGGACTGGGGACGGCGCCGCTTCATTGGCACCTCGGTCGGGGTGGCCGCGTTGGCCGTGGCCGGTGGGGGAGTCGGCCGCATCCTGCTCAACAGCCGCGCGGACGCGGCGCCAACCGCCGTGAGCATCCCGCCAGCGGTTGATCCCGTTGCCGGGCTGCCCGCTGCAGCGGAGCTCGCCGTCGACGGCATTGCGCCACTCATCGTCCCAAACCGCGATTTTTACCGGATCGATACGCAGCTCCTCACGCCACGCATCGACGCCTCCACCTGGAAACTGACCGTCGACGGCATGGTCGATCAGCCCTTCTCGCTCAGCTACGCCGAGCTGCTGGCGATGGAGATGCACGAGGAGTACGTGACCATCGCCTGCGTCAGCAACGAAGTGGGCGGCGACCTGGTGGGGAATGCGCTCTGGAAGGGCGTGCGGCTGCGCGAGCTGCTCGACCGCGCCGGCGTGCAGGCGGGTGCCAGCCAGCTTGTCGGCCACTCGTTCGACGGCTGGACGGCAGGCTTTCCGACCGCCTGGCTGGATGACCCGGGCCGCGAGGCACTGGTCGCGGTAGCGATGAACGGTGAGCCGCTGCCGGCCGAGCATGGTTTCCCGGCCCGCCTGATCGTGCCTGGCCTGTACGGCTACGTCTCGGCAACGAAGTGGCTGACCAGGATAGGGCTCACCACCCTGGAAGCCTTCAACGGCTACTGGGTCCCGCTGGGCTGGGCCAAGAAGGCGCCGATCCTGACGCAGTCACGCATCGACGTGCCGAAGCGGGGCGAGTCCGTCAACGCGGGAACAGTGGCGGTTGCGGGAGTCGCCTGGGCGCCAGATAGGGGCATCTCGGCCGTAGAAGTCCAGGTTGACGACGGGTCGTGGGTGTCCGCCGAGCTGTCTGCCCCGATCTCCGACGCGACCTGGGTGCAGTGGCTGTACCGCTGGCCTGCCACATCCGGGACGCACGTGCTCAGCGTGCGTGCCACCGATGGCACGGGCGAGGTGCAGACCACGGATGTGACCCGCCCCGCGCCGGATGGCGCGCGCGGCCACCACACCATCAGCGTGCAGGTGAACGGATAGCCGCTGGCCGCCTTGACGGGCCGCGCAGAATCGGGGGCGTGCCAGCCCCCCGGACCCCCCTCTTCATCGTCAACCCAATTGCCGGCAGTGGTCGCGCGCACGGGCTCGTCCCGCGCATCGAGGCCTGGCTGGCAGAGCAGAGGATCGACGCCAGACTCCTCGAGACGCGGGAGGCTGGAGAGGCGGAGCGCCTTGCTGCGGCAGCCACCGACCTCGGCCACGACCGGGTGATCGCGGTCGGCGGCGACGGCACCATACAGGAGGTCATCAACGGCCTGCTGGCTGCCGGCGTGGGGACCGATGGCGGGCCGCCTGTGCTCGGCCTCATCCCCTCGGGTCGTGGCAACGACCTGGCCCGCAGTGTCAACCTGCCGCTCGACCCGATGGCCAGCCTGCCCATCGCGCTAGGCGAGACGAAGCATCCCTTCGACGTCGGCAGCGCGCGCGGAGAGGACGGCAGCCAGCGTTACTTCGGTGCCGCGGGTGGAGTTGGATTCGATGCCGCAGTGGCTTACACGATGGCCGTCCACCGACGCTTCTGGATGCGCGGTGAGGCGGGCTATTTCCTCGGGACGCTGAACGAGCTGCGCCGGCACCACAACTCCGAGCTGCAGGTGACGCTCATCGGCGATGGGGAGGACCGGGTGGTGAGTCAGCGCTTCTTGTTCATCGCCTTCGCCAACGGCCCGTACTACGGCGGCGGGATGCAGATCTGTCCCAATGCCGAGACCGATGACGGGTGGCTCGACGTCTGCCTGGTCGGCGACCTCTCGCGGCTGGCGGCCCTGCGCGAGCTGCCGGGGATCTACCGGGCCAAGCACCTCAAGAACCCCAAGGTCGAGATCGCGCGCGCGCGATCCGTGCGGATCGAGGGCGACGTGACGACCCGCGTCCATCTCGACGGGGAGCCGTTTGGGAACGTACCGGTCGAGATCAGGCTGCTCCCCGCAGCCGTGAGCGTCGCGGTCGCCAACGGGGTCGCGTCGTGACTGAGGAGGCCCCAGAGCTCGCGCCCGCGGTAGGGGAGGCGCTGCGCGGATCTCGCGGGCGCCGCATCGGCCGGGTGGACGCCGTCTTCGTTGATTACCTGCTCGTGCGCAGCGGATGGATCATGCCGGTCGACCTGTACGTGCCTCGCGATGCGATCGGTCGCCAGGATGGCCGCCTGTGCGTGGACCTCGGTCGGCGCGACGCCTACCGCGCCTGGCATCGCCCGCTGAAGCGAGCCCCGCACTCATAGGCCATCATCTGGATATGACAGGTGGGACCTCGGATCTCGGGCTCGAGACGCGGAAGACCGTCACCATCCTGTTCATCGACGCCGTCTCCTCCACCACCCTCGCCGAACAGATGGATCCCGAGTACGTGCGAGCGCTGATGACGCGCTACTTTGCGGTGATGCGGGCGGCGATCGAGTCGCATGGGGGCACGATTGAGAAGTACATCGGAGATGCCGTGATGGCCGTCTTTGGGGTTCCACATGTCCACGAGGACGATGCCCTCCGCGCGTGCCGTGCGGCTCTCGACATCAGGCACAACCTGACCCAGATGGAGCCGCCGCTGGGAGCCGACGGCGGAGTGGTCGTCAAGTGGCGCATGGGGATCAACACCGGGCCAGTCGTCACCGGAGACTTGACGCCCGGGCAGAGGATGGTCACCGGCGACGCGGTGAACGTGGCATCCCGCCTCGAGGCGGCGGCCGACCCCGGTGAGATCGTGATCGGCGCCGAAACGCATGCGCTTGTTCGCGATGGGGTGAGCGCTGAACCGCTGGCCGCGCTCAGCCTGAAGGGAAAGACGAGCCCGGTCATGGCCTGGCGACTGCTGGCGATCGAGGAGGTACCGCACCGTCGCGCTCGTCCCCAGGAAGCGCCGCTGGTGGGGCGTCAGACTCCGCTGGATCTCCTGAATGATGCGTTCAGCCAGACCGTCGAAGGGCGTGTCTGCCACCTCTTCACCATCCTGGGGGTGGCGGGTATCGGAAAGTCCCGCCTGGTCGACGAGTTCATCAGCGGACTCGGCGATCAGGCCGCGGTCGCCAAGGGCCATTGCCTGGCGTATGGGAGCGGCATCACCTATTGGCCGGTCGCCGAAGCGCTGCGCAGCGGCATCGTGAATGCCGAGCCGAAAGCCGGAGGCGGTGCGGACGCGCTCGTCACAGGACTTGCGGCGGTGCTGGCCGACGAAGCCGACGTGGTGCGGATCAGCGCAGCTGTCGGCAGCCTGATGAGCATCAATACGGAGCCACACGATCAAGAGGAGCTGTTCTGGTCGGTGCGCAAGACCTTCGAGGCACTGGCTCGTCGGAGGCCGCTGGTGCTGGTGCTGGACGACATTCACTGGGGCGAGCCCACTTTCCTCGACCTCGTCGACCACATCGCCGAGCGGACCCGTGATGCACCGATCCTGCTGATCGCGATGGCACGGCTCGAGCTGTTGGAGAAGCGCCCGGGGTGGGCGGGAGACAGGCGGTGGGCGACGACTGTGCAGCTCCCGGCATTGTCGGATGTTGAAAGCGAGCAGCTGGTGGGCAGCCTCCTCGGCCAGGCGGCGCTGCCTGCCGGCTTCCATCGGCGCATCGCCCAGGTCGCGGAGGGGAACCCACTTTTCGTCGAAGAGCTGCTGGCCAAGCTGATCGACGATGGGGTACTGCGGCGGGGAGGGAGCGGCTGGACCATGGCCGCCGACCTCCAGGACCTGGCCATGCCAGGCACCATCCAGGCCCTGCTCGCCGCTCGCCTCGACGGGCTGGATGCGGGCGATCGGACGGTGATCGAGCGGGCCGCAGTCGAGGGCAAGGCCTTCCATCGCGGAGCCGTCACCGCGCTCGTCCATGAATCGCTGCGGGACGAGGTCGACGCCCGCCTCGCCAACCTCGTGCGCATGCAGCTCGTGCGTCCTGAAAGCACCGCGTTCGCGGGCGATGCCGCGTTCGCCTTTAGGCACCAGCTGATTCGGGATGCCGCCTACCAGGGACTCGCCAAGAAGACGCGGGCGGAGCTACACCAACGCCTGGCGGCCTGGCTCGAGAAGGTCGTGGGCAACAAGCTGCTCGAATACGCCGAGATCATCGCCTACCACCTCGAGCAGGCGTATCGGTACCGCACCGAGTTGGGACCCTCCGATGCAGCAGCCGCCCAGCTCGCAGCGCGCGCCGGAGGCATGCTCGCGCAGGCGTCAAGGCGAGCGGAGGCGAGGGGCGACATTCGGGCAAGCGTGGATCTGATGGATCGGGCCGCCGACCTGCTGCCGCCATCCGCCGACCGGCGGCTGCTCGTTGCCCAGGTCGCGCCGAACCTTCTCTTCGTCGGCGATGGTCCGCGGGCGGAGAGTTTGCTGCAAAGCGTTGCGGCCGAATCGGAGGACGCGGGCGATGCGCGGGGCGCCGCGTGGGCACGTCTCGGCCTGATGTTTGTCCAGAGCTCGACACAATCGAGCTCGGCCGCCGACTATGCGCGAGATGCCGAGGCGTTGCGCGACGAGCTGGCGGAGCTGGGCGACACCGAAGGGGCGCAGCAGGCCGAGCTGCTCGCGGCCCTTGGGCTCTTTGTCATCGGCAGGGCCGGCGAGGGGGGAGCTCGGGCAGAGGCCGTCCTCGACTCTGTGCCGAGTTCGAGCTCCGGCTCGCTCGTCAACCGTGCACGGGCCCTTCGCGCCCTGGCCGCCATGGCGGGACCGATGCCGACCGACAGGGCGCTGCGCCTCATTGAAGAAGAGCTTGCAAGCGGCCTCCAGCTTCCGGGAGGTCCGTCCGGGCCGACCAGGATGCTCTGTCTCCAAGGACGATTCCCGGAGGCTCGCGCGGCGCTCGCTCGCGCCACCGATGAGATGGCCGAACACGGCGGACGCATCCTCACGCCGTCGGAGGCACACGAGATGTCCGGCATGGTCGGTCTGCTTGCCGGCGACAGCGATCAGGCGGTGCACGACCTACAGGTCGCGTATGACGAGAAGATGGCTGCCGGTGATCCTGCCGGCGCCTACACGACCGCCACCGCATTGGCTGAGGCGTACCTGCAGGTGGAGAACCTGGACGAAGGCTGGCGATACGCCGAGATGGCGCGCCGCGCGGCGTCCCCCGATGACGTTGTCTCGCAGGGCCGAAGCCGGCAGATCCAGGCGAGGATCCTTTCGGAACGCGGGCAGCACGACGAGGCGCTGGCGCTGGCACGCGAGGCGGTCGCCATCGTTGCGCCCACCGATTACCTCGTCGTCCACGGAGATGCATTGGTCCACCTCGCTCACGTGCTCCACGCGGTTGGAGAAGAGGAGCAGGCGGTGGCGGCCGCAGATGAGGCCGCGTTGCTGTATGACCGCAAGGGGGCCGTATTTCCTGCCCGGCGTACGAGGGATCTGATCCTGGACTGGGGCGAAGCGATGAGCTCGCCATGAGCGCGGGCTATGACCCCGCTCCGTCAGCACCTCGCGACGAGGCTTGAACTCGTCCCTCGCTGAACCTCAGCCGCGGCCCGCTGAAGATCGGACGCGATCCGGCTCGATGACGAAGATCTCGCGCTCCATGTCTCGCATCGTGTAGTCACGCCCGGTGTACCGCCGGGACATCTTGTCGATGAAGGCAAGGTCCGTGTCGGGACGGATCTCCACCACCCGCCCGCTGACGGTGACCCAGCGCCAGGGGTTCGCGCCATCCACAACCGAGACGGAGACGCGAGGATCGGCACGGAGCGCCTTCCCCTTCGCGGAGCCAATACGCGAGCTGGTCAGGACGCGGCCGTCCTCGTAATCGACCCACATGACGTGACTCGCCAGCGCGCCCTTCGGGGTTTGCACGGTGACGTGGCCAAGGGTGCTGCCGGTGAGCAGGTCGACCATCTCGGCGGGGACTTGATCGATGGCGGTGGGCATCTGAAGAGCGTCCGATCTGCTGCGAAGTAGTTGACACAGCAACTGTACTGCCCCGCGCGCCGGGCTGCCAATCGATCGGTTGTGCGCTACCCTAGGCGTCATGGACGACCAAGCACGCGCCGATGCCTTCTACGCTCACGTGTCGGGCGGCGGCAAGATCGAGCCGGACGACTGGATGCCCGACGACTACCGCGCCGCCGTGCTCAAGTTCGTCGAGATGCACGCCAACAGCGAGCTGATGGGCGTGCTGCCGGAGCGCGAGTGGATCCTGCGTGCCCCCACCCTTCGCCGGAAGCTGGCGCTGACCAGCAAGGTGCAGGACGAGGTCGGCCACGCCCAGCTCCTGTACCGCGTCGCCGAGGACCT
>JBDTYC010000046.1:0-9357 GCA_040005815.1 Chloroflexota bacterium | reverse complement strand
ACCGATGACGGCGAGGAGCGCTGGACGAACCTGCTCGAGCTGCGCAATCACGCCGCCGAGTTCGACGAGCTGGCCGTTCCCGAAGGGCTCGAGCGCTTCCTGGAGGAGGTGGCGCTGGTCAGCGACCAGGACGAGCTCGACGAGGCCCCGGACCGGGTGACGCTCATCACGCTGCATGCCGCCAAGGGCCTCGAGTTCCCGATCGTCTTCATCGTGGGCCTGGAGGAGGGGCTGCTACCCCACCGTCGTGCCCTCGAGGACGACCGTGAGCTGGAAGAGGAGCGGCGCCTCGCCTATGTCGGCATGACGCGCGCCAAGGATCGGCTGTACCTGGTGCACGCCAACCATCGGTCCACCTGGGGAGTTGGCTCCGCCAGCGAGCCGTCGCGCTTCCTGGCGGAGCTGCCCGAAGAGCTGCTGGAGGCAGACCGCGAGGCTGCCACGCCCCATCGACGCGCCTGGGGCGCGCAGGGTGGCGGGTGGTCCAGGCGGGGGACCGATGACGACGAGTGGCTGCCCGGCGGTTACCGCGCTCCCCGTCGGAGCGTCAACGAGCACCTGAGGCCGGTCAACCTGCCCGACATGTCGGCGCCGGTGAAGATCGGGAAGGAGCTGGATCGCGCCCGGGAGCGGGTCGCCAGCGCGCACTACGAGACGGGCGAGGAGCTCGACCTGGGCAGCGGTGGCTTCACGGCGCCGAGTCCAGTGGCGGGGGCGGGGAGTGGCGGCCTGGAGAGCGCCTGGCGCGCGGGCGACAAGGTCCGACATCGGCGCTTCGGGGAGGGGATCGTGGTCACCAGCCGCCTGGAGAAGGGCGACGAGTGGGTGACCGTCGCGTTCGTGGGCCAGGGAGTCAAAGAGCTGATCGCCGCCTACGCCGGCCTCGAGCGGACCTGATTCTCCCGCTCCGTCGTCTCTCCTCTCTTCGCGTCGGCTCGGCTTCCAAGCCAAACCGGTAGTTCGACGCGCGGCGGCCAGTGGTGGTCGGCAGCGTCGCGCCACTAGAATCGGGCAATGGCCGAGCCGATCACCCCCCACGTCCAGGAGCTCCTCGACGGGCTCGCCGCTGCCCGGGAGGAGTTCCTGGCGGCGGTGGCCGATATTGAGCCCGGGCTCCGCACCACCTCTGGCCTCGTCGGCGAGTGGTCGGCGCGGGACCTGCTGGCGCACGTCGGCTATTGGACGGGGCACGCCGCAGAGTCGCTGCATCGGGCGGAACAGGGGGAGCTGAACGAGTTCGGCAAGGACGACCTCTCGGTCGACGACCGGAATGACGTGGTGACACGCGTCGCGCGGGAGACGGACTACGCGACGGTGGCCAGCCGCGAGGAGGGCGCCTTCGAGGCCTTCGCGACCCGCCTCACGACCGTGGATCCCGAGCTGCTTGGCGACCGGGACGCGGACGGCGATACCCTCGAGGAGATCATCGCCTTTGACGGGGCCGATCACTATCGGGAACACACGCTCGACATTCGCGCCTGGTTCGACGGCACGGACGCCCCCGACGACGAGGCCCCCGACGAGGCCGATGCCGACTGATCCCGCCGCACGTGCCGCCGCGCGCGCCGCCGAGCTGCGCGCCGCGATTGACGACGCCAACTACCAATACCACGTCCTCGACGATGCGACGATCGAGGACAAGGTCTACGACAAGATGCTGCGCGAGCTCACCGAGCTCGAGGCCGCGCACCCGGAGCTCGCAACCCCCGACTCACCGACCCAGCGTGTTGGCGCGGCTCCGTCGAGCCTGTTCGCCGAGGTGCGGCACGAGTTCCCGATGCTCTCCCTGGGGAACGCCTTCGGCCACGACGAGGTGCGCGAGTTCGACGCGCGGGTCCGCAAGGGGCTCGCCCTCGACGCAGATGCACCGGGCGTGGCCTACGTCTGCGAGCTGAAGATCGACGGCCTCGCGGTCAGCCTCCGCTACGACGGACGCTCCTTCATCCGAGGCGCGACCCGCGGCGACGGCAGCACCGGCGAGGACGTGACTCCCAACCTGCGCACCCTGCGGGCCATCCCGCTCCGGCTACGGGCCGACCCGCCGGGGGATCGGCTCGAGGTCCGCGGCGAGGTCTATATGCCGCGTGGTGCCTTCGCGACCCTCAACGAGCAGCTCGCGCAGGAAGGCAAGCCTCTCTACGCCAACGCCCGCAACACGGCAGCCGGGACGGTGCGCCAGAAGGATCCGGCGGTCACTGCGGGGCGAAGGATGTCCGTGTGGACCTACCAGGTGGTAGGAGTTCCGGGGCTAGCCAGCCACTCGGAGTCGCTCGACCTGATACGCAGGCTGGGCTTCCCGGTCAACCCGCACGCGCGGCGGGTCGAGGGGGTCGAGGCGGTGATCGAGTACGTGGAGGAGTGGGCGGAGGCCCGCAAGGACCTGGATTACGAGACCGATGGGATCGTGATCAAGGTCGACAGCGTCCTGCAGCAGCAGCAACTGGGCTTCGTGTCGCGAGCACCGCGCTGGGCCACCGCCTACAAGTTTCCCGCCCAGCAGGTGACCACCAAGCTCGAGGCGATCGAGGTCTACGTGGGACGCATCGGTGCGCTCACTCCTGTTGCCCACGTGACCCCGGTCGTGGTCGGCGGCACGACGGTGCGCAACGCGACCTTGCACAACATCGACGAGATCAGGCGCAAGGACCTGCGGGTTGGCGACACGGTCGTGCTGCAGCGCGCCGGCGACGTGATCCCGGAGATCGTCGGCGCGGTGCTCGAGGCCCGGGACGGCTCCGAGGTCGTGTGGGAGATGCCGTCGGCCTGCCCGGTGTGCGGAACCGCAGCTGTCCGCGAGGAGGGCGAGGTCATCTGGCGCTGTCCAAATCCGTGGTGCCCGGCGCAGCGGATCGGCGGCCTGCTTCACTTCACCGGTCGAGGCGGGATGGACATCGAGGGAGCCGGTTACGCGGTTGTCAACCAACTGGCGGAACGTGGCCTGCTACGGGAGCCGGCCGACATCTTCGGGCTGAGCGTCGAGACGCTCGAGGGCCTGGACCGATACGCCCGCAAGGCGGCCGAGAACCTGTTCGCCGCGATCAAGGCCGCGCGACGGCGGCCGCTGGCCCGCATCCTCAACTCGCTCGGCATCCGCCACGTCGGGGAGCAGACGGCCATCGACCTGGCCAACTGGCTCAGCCGCGATACTCCCCGCGCCGATGACGAGGAGGAGAGCGCCTGGACTCGTCGCGTCGCCGATCGGCTGCGTGACGCCTCAGCCGAGGAGCTGACGGCGGTCTTCGGGATTGGCAAGGTGGTGGCCGAGGCGATCTCCGGCTATTTCGCCGACAAGCACACGCGTGACACGCTGCACCACCTGAACGACGCCGGCGTGGTCGCGGAGGCTCCTGCCCCCGGGGCATCGGTCGACCCCCCCGAGGGACCGTTGACGGGCAAGACGCTGGTCGTGACAGGCACGCTCCCTGGCTTCAGCCGCGAGGAGGCGGAGGAGGCGATCCGCTCGGCAGGTGGGCACGCAGCGGGATCGATGAGCCCCAAGACCGATTACCTGGTCGCCGGTGAGAGGGCCGGCAGCAAGCTGGCCAGGGCTGAGCAGCTGGGGGTGCCGGTGCTCGACGAGGAGGCGTTCCGGCGTCTGATCAACCGGGAGCCGGAATGACCAGGGAGCCGCGCGAGTAGTGATCGCCGACGGACACCTCGATGAGTTCGTGGACGCGTGGCGGCCTGACGACTGGCAGGCGCTCAACGACGCGTACTACGCCGACCCGCGGCGGGCGGCGCTCGATCCCGATCCGGCGAGTTGATCCTGGAGACGCGACACAAGGTAGTCGCGCGAGTGGAGCTGCCATGACGCCGATCCGGCCCCCGATCTTCACCCGCCCCTTCATCCTGGTCAGCCTGGCCTCGCTGGCCTACTTCGTTGCCGACGGAACCTCCCTGGCACTGGTGGCTCGCTTCGCCACCGGACCGCTCGGCGCCGACGCCCTCGGAGCCGGCCTCACCTTCGGCGCCTTCAGCCTCTCCGCCCTGGTGCTGCGACCGCTCGCCGGTCGATTGACGGACCGGATCGGACGACGGCCGCTGATGGTTGGTGGCTCGATTCTGTTCGGGGCGGTGATGCTCGGCCATCTGCTGGCCACCTCGCTCGCCTTCCTGGTCGTCCTGCGACTCCTCCTCGGCGTTGCTGAGGCCCTCGTCTTCGTGGCCGCTTTCGCCGCTGAGGCGGATCTCGCCCCGGCTGCCCGCCGCGGCGAGGCGCTGACCTTCTTCTCCCTGTCGCTGTACGTGGGGATCGCGGTCGGGCCCCTCATCGGGGAGGCGGCGTTCGGTGCGGGAGGGTTCCCCGCCGTCTGGGTCGCCTCCGCCATCGTGGCGGGGATCGCTGCGCTCGTCGCCCTGGCGGTGCCAGAGACGCGGCCGACGGACGAGCCCGGGGTGGCGGCACCCGGGAGGCTGCTCCATCCCGCCGGGATCCTCCCCGGGCTGATCCTGATGACCGGCGTGTGGGGGATGGGCGGCTACTTCACGCTCATGCCGCCGTATGCGGTCGGTCACCTGGGGCTCGACGGCGCGCGCCTCTTCCTGCTCGCCTTCGGCGGCACCGTCATCGTTGCCCGGATCGTGGGCGCGAGGCTGCCGGACCGCCTCGGCGCCCGACGGCTATCGGGCACCGCGCTGCTCGTGACCGCCACCGGGCTCGGCCTGATGGGATTCCTCCCGACGGTCGAGGGCCTGCTCGGCGGCACCCTCCTGCTCGGCCTCGGGGTCGCGTTCACGACCCCGGCGCTGGCGTCATTGACGGTGAGCCGTGCGCCGCCCAGCGAGCGCGGGGCTGCCCTGGGGACCTTCAGCGCCTTCATCGACCTGGCCTTCGGCGCAGGACCGATCGCGATGGGCGCGGTGGCGGCCGCGAGCACGACGCCGATCGCCTTCCTCAGCGCTGCGGCGGTGGCCGTCATCGGGGCGGTGATCCTGTGGCGCTGGCTCGAAGACGAGCCTCGGACCTAAGCCGCTGGGTTGTCGCCCTCCGCCAGGAACGCCTCGACCAGCTCGTCGTAGCCGCGGAACGCGGCGCGGACGGTGTGGCC
Organism: Chloroflexota bacterium; assembly: GCA_040005815.1. Classification (GTDB taxonomy): domain Bacteria; phylum Chloroflexota; class Limnocylindria; order QHBO01; family QHBO01; genus CF-167. Next base: position 4,309 of record JBDTYC010000046.1, on the reverse strand, counting down.
GCACTCCGGATCGGTCTCGAAGCGTGCGCCGGCGATCCCTTCTGCCACCAGTTGCGTCGACGCAAGGGGCACGACCTGGTCCTGGCCACCTGCCAGGACCAGGGTTGGCACCTTGATCTCGCCCAGCCGATCGGTGACGAAGGAGGTGGGGTCGAGGGTTGCCCGCAGCTCACTGATGAACCGCTCCGGGGTCGAGGGGCGTGGCTGGAACCCCGGGTCGACCTTGAAGGCCTCGCTATGCACGCTCCCGGCGGGCTTCAGTTGCAGCGCCAGGTGAGCGAAGAAATCGGCCCATTCGCCTCGCTCGGCTAGGTCCAGCCACTGGGCCAGGCGCGCCGTCATCGCCGAGTCGGGTGTCGTCTCCGAGGCGACTGACGATAGGACGAGCCGCGAGACGAGGTCGGGGTGGTCGATCGTCAACCACAGAGAGATGCGGCCACCGCCCGACTCGGCCTCCACCGCCACCGGCGGCACCACAATGCGCAGAGCGCGCAGCCCGCGCGCAACCGCGTCGGCCGTCGACCGGGGGTGGAGCATTCGGGCCGCATCGGCCGCGTCATCCGGCAGCGGACGGCCCACCACCACGACCGGACGGCGGGCCGTTCGTCGGTTCCATCGGCGCACATGAGCGTGCTCGGAGCCCCCTAGCGGTCGCAGCCCCGTCTCGACGCCGCCCAGCACCAGCAGCGGGCGGCCAGCGCCGCCAGGGAGGAGGAGCGCCTCGATCCGCCCGCCCGGAATCGGGATCGCGATGGCGCGTGGCTCGTCCTGGGCGGGCATGCTGCCAATCGTGCCAGATGCCAGCTGTGGCGGAGCGACCAGAGGCCCTTCGCGACGCGCTATCTCTCACCCACCGAGCCCAATGCTAGGGTCGCGCCTCCTTGTGCGCCTAATCCTCACCCGTTGAGAATTGCCTCCGCGCCGCGGCCCTTGCATGACCGATCTCCGGCGTAAGCCTCCGGGACTGAGAAATACATAGCGGGTAAGGCGGTCCGGGCGGAACGGATCACCGTGGCTTACCGGCGCCTTATCATCGGCTCATGATCAGCCGATCCGATGTCGAGCACGTTGCCGCCCTGGCGCGCCTCGGACTCACCGACGAGGAGATCGACCGCCTCGTCCCGCAGCTGAGCCGGATCCTCGAGGCGGTGGGGAAGCTCGTCGCCGTCGATACCAGCTCGGTTGGGCCCACCGCACAGGTGATCGCGCTCGAGAATGTGATGCGAGACGACGTCGCCCGGCCGAGCATGGAGCGTGAGGCGGCCCTGGCGGAGGCGCCGCGGCGCGAGGGCAGTCTCGTGCGTGTGCCCGTCGTCCTTGAAGAGGGACGTTAGCACCGTGCCCGACGCCCTCCCGCTCGCCGATCGAACCATCGCCGAGGTCGGGGAGCTGCTTCGTCGCCGCGAGGTCAGTTCCCGTGACCTGACGGAGGCCTGCCTGGGACGAATTGCGCGCGACGGAGAGCGGCTCAACACCTTCCTGGCGATCGGCGAGGATCGAGCCCTGGCCGCCGCAGACGGAGCCGACGCAAGGCTCAAGGCAGGCGAAGGCGGCGACCGCCCCCTCCTCGGCATCCCGTACGCCCTCAAGGACATCTTCGTCACCCGCGCCCTGGACGACGAAGGGCAGCCGAACGGTGGCCTCCCCACCACGGCCGGGTCCCGGATCCTGGAGGGCTACCGCTGTGCCTACGCCTCGGATGCGGAGGATCGGCTGAGCCGTGCGGGCGCGGTGCTGCTCGGCAAGACGAACCTCGACGAGTTCGCCATGGGATCCAGCAACGAGAACAGCGCCTTCGGACCGGTCCACAATCCGTGGGACGACACGCTGGTGCCGGGCGGCAGCAGCGGCGGATCGGCCGCGGCGGTGGCATCTGGGCAGGCCTACTTCGCCACCGGGACCGATACCGGCGGCAGCATCCGGCAGCCTGCCTCGCTCTCGGGGATCGTGGGGTTCAAGCCGACCTACGGACGCGTGAGCCGATACGGGATGGTTGCCTTCGCCTCGTCCCTCGACCAGTGCGGGCCGCTTGTGCGCTCGGTCGCCGATGCGGCGGCGGTTCTCCAGACGCTCGCCGGCCATGACCCGCGCGACTCCACCAGCGTCAACATGCCGGTACCCGACTACATGGCCGCGCTCTCCGGCGACGTGAAGGGCCTGCGGCTGGGTGTCCCGCGCGAGTACTTCGTGGCGGGGATGGAGCCCGGCGTCGAGGCGGCGGTGCGCTCCGCCATCGGCGTCATGGAGGGCCTGGGTGCAGAGATCGTCGAGGTCTCGCTGCCGTCCACGGACCACGGCCTGGCGACGTACTACATCATCACGCCCGCTGAGGCCAGCGCCAACCTGGCCCGCTACGACGGCGTCCGCTACGGCGTCAGCGCTGGAGATGACGACCTGATGGACAACTACCTGCGCACCCGCGGCTCGGGCTTCGGGCCGGAGGTCAAGCGCCGCATCATCCTGGGCACCTACGCCCTGTCGGCCGGCTACTACGACGCCTACTACGTCAAGGCCCAGCAGGTGCGGACCCTCATCAAAGCCGAGTTCGACAGCGTCCTCGCCAATGTCGACGCGCTGCTCGCCCCGACCTCGCCCAGCGTCGCCTTCAAGATCGGCGCCAAGACCGACGACCCATTGCTCATGTACCTCAACGACGCCTGCACGCTGCCGGTCAACATCGCCGGGCTGCCGGGGATATCGGTCCCGTGCGGACTCTCGGACGGTCTGCCGGTGGGCTTCCAGGTGATCGGGCGCGCCTTCGACGAGCCAACGGTGCTGCGCGTGGCCGATGCCTACCAGCGGGCCGCCGGCTTCGCCGACCTGCGACCTCCGACCGCGTACGACTGAGCCCGATGTTCAGCGCCGAGGAGCACCGCGCGCAGGTTGAGGCTTGGCGGGCGGACCGCGAGGCGCGCCTGCGGACCCGCGAGGGTTGGCTGGCCCTGGTTGGGCTCTTCTGGCTGACGCCGGGGGAGAACCACGTCGGGGCGCACCCGTCCAGCGAGGTCGTGCTGCATGGCCACGCGATCCCGCGGCGGGTGGGTTCCATCTGGCTCGAGGACGGGCGGGCGCGCTTCGTTCCCAGTGAGGGCGTCGACCTGCCGGAGACGAAGCTGCAGGACGACGTCGAAGGAGACCCGACCCTCCTGGAGCTCGGATCGGTGTGCTTCCACCTCATCAAGCGCGGCGAGCGGTTCGGGGTTCGTGTCCGGGATGGCGCGGCGGCCGCGATGACGGCATTCACAGGCCTCGATCACTTCCCGATCGACCCAACCTGGCGAGTCACGGCGCGCTTTGAGGCGGTTTCGGCAGCGACGACCATCGAGATCGAGGACATCACCGGCGCCCACAGCCGTGATGCGACCCCCGGGTCGGTCGCGTTCGAGCACGACGGGCAGACGTGGCGGATCGCGGCCCTGCCGGGGGACGACGAGGGCCAGACGCTCTGGCTCATTTTCGGCGACGCCACCAACGGGACCGATACCTATGGAGGCGGCCGCTTCCTCTACACTGAGTCCGTGGGCGAGGACGGCACGGTCGTGGTCGACTTCAACCTGGCCTACAACCCGCCCTGCGTCTTCTCGCCGTACGCGACCTGCCCGCTGCCACCGGCGCAGAACCGGCTGGGGCTTCGGATCGAGGCGGGGGAGAAGGTCTGGCACGCAGAGGGCGCCGCAGGCTGAGGCTTCGGCTGGCCCGCGGCAGCGCGGAAATACGCATATCTGCGGATGCGGCTGCGCCGGCAAAATCCCAGGCTTGCAAGAAAGCCTCAGGAGAACCGCATGTCCCGCATCGTTCGCATCATCGGCATCAGTCTCGCCGGCACCGTCCTGCTGGCCAGCACCGCCGCGGCGGCCAAACCGGATCGATACTCAAGCAACCTCGAGGGCTTCGTGCTGAGCGGCGTCTGTGCCTTCGACATTCAGCTGGACATCCTCATAGACCGCTCACACGAGATCGATTTCTACGATCGAAACGGCAACTTGCTGCGGTCGCAGTACAACGGGAGCATCTGGATCAGCATGACCAACGTTGAGACCGGACAGTCAATCGTCCTGAACGTCGGGGGACCCGCGAGCGACGTGTACAACGCTGACGGGACGATCACGACCACATTCCTTGGCCTGGGTCTGCCGCTGATCACCAACAGCGACGCGACGAAGGGAAACTTCCAGTTCGTCTTCAGCGCCGGATTCGAGAACCTGCTCGACACGCCGGTCGCCGCGGGTGTCAGCTGGGACATTTGTCCGCTGCTCGCGGCCTGATCGAATCCTCGCCGATCCGGCCGTCGGGCTCAGCCCGGCGGCCG
>JBDTYC010000045.1:0-9365 GCA_040005815.1 Chloroflexota bacterium | reverse complement strand
ACAACGGCAACCTGACCAACGCGACCTGGCTGCGCGACGAGCTGACCGAGCAGGGCATCGAGTTCGTGACGGCCAGCGACACCGAGGTGCTTGCCAAGCTGATCGCACACGCCCCGGGGCGCAGCTGGGCGCAGCGGGTCGAGCACGCATTTCATCGCGCCTCGGGGGCCTTCACCTTCACCATGCTCACCAGTCATGCGCTGGTGGCGGCGCGCGACCCCGTCGGCTTCCGGCCGCTGGCACTCGGCCGTCTGCATGACGCTGCCGGGCGGCCGGCAGGCTGGGCGGTCGCCTCGGAGAGCGTCGCGCTGGATGTGATGGGCGCCACCTTCGTGCGCGACGTGGAGGCGGGCGAGGTCCTGACCATCGACGATGACGGGGTCCACGCCTCCCGGCCGGGGGTCAGCGCCGAGGCGAGCGACGCCCGCGAGCGGCTTTGCGTCTTCGAGTTCGTCTACCTGGCGCGGCCGGATAGCGTCATCGGCGGCCGCCTCCTCTACGAGGCGCGGCTGCGGATGGGGCGGCGCCTGGCGATGGAACAGCCGGCCGATGCCGACCTGGTGATCCCGGTCCCTGACTCCGCGATCCCCGCCGCCATCGGCTACGCCGAGCAGTCGGGGCTGCCCTTCCGCGAAGGGCTCATCAAGAACCGATACGTGGGCCGCACGTTCATCCAGCCGGGGCAGACCTCCCGCGAGGCGTCGGTGCGCCTCAAGTTCAATCCGCTGCCCGAGGTCCTCGCGGGGAAGCGGGTGGTGGTCGTCGACGACTCGATCGTGCGGGGCACGACCACGGGTCCGATCGTCGCCATGCTGCGCCGCGCAGGTGCGCGAGAGGTCCACGTCCGCATCCACTCCCCACAGATGAAGTACCCCTGCTACATGGGGGTGGACACCGGCCGTCGGGCGGAGCTGATCGCGGCCAACCTGTCGCTCGACGGGATCCGGCAGCAGATCGGCGCCGACAGCCTCGGCTACCTCTCCCAGGAGGGGCTGCTGGCCGCGGTGGGTGGTGACGAGCGGCGGCATTGCACCGCCTGCTTCGACGGCCGCTACCCCGTCGACGTTCCGCTCGACGTCGACAAGTTCGCGCTCGAGCGCGGCTGACCGCCGATGGGCGAGAGCTATCGCGGCGCAGGAGTCGACATCGAAGAGGCTCGTCGCGCCGTTGACCTGATCGCGCGCGCCGCCGCGACGACCACCACGCCGGCGGTGCTCGGCGGGGTGGGTGGCTTCGGCAGCCTCTTTCGCTTCGACGCGACCGCGCATCCCGACCCGGTGCTGGTGGCCTCGACCGATGGGGTCGGCACCAAGCTGAAGCTTGCGATTGCGCTCGAGCGCTACGACACGATCGGGGTCGACCTTGTCCATCACTGCATCAACGACATCGCCGTGCAGGGAGCCGACCCGCTCTTCTTCCTCGACTACCTGGCGGTCGGTCGGCTGCGTGCGGAGGTGGCCGCCGAGATCGTGACCGGCATCGCCAACGCCTGCGCGGCAGCGGGGATCGCGCTCGTCGGGGGCGAGACGGCCGAGCTGCCCGACCTCTACCGCGGCGACGACTTCGACCTGGCGGGCTTCATCGTTGGGGTGGTGGCGGCGGCCGATGTGATCGACGGCTCCGGGGTTCGTGAGGGCGACGCGGTGCTGGGGCTCCCGTCGAGCGGGCTGCACACCAACGGCTACTCCCTCGCCCGGCGCGTGTTCGACCAGGGGGACTGGTCACGGTCGGCGCCCGGGCTGGAGGGGACGATCGGCGAGGCGCTGCTCGAACCGCATCGGTCCTATCTCGACGAGATTCGAATCCTGCGTCGCGCGCTGCGTGCCGCGGGGAGCGACGCGCTGGCGTTCGCGCATATCACCGGGGGCGGATGGGTCGACAACATCCCGCGAACCCTGCCAGCCGGTCTGGGGGTCGCGGTGGAGCTCGGTTCGTGGTCCGTCCCGCTCATCTTCAGCCTGATCCAGGAGCGTGGTGACATCGCTGACGACGAGATGGTGCGCACCTTCAACCTGGGGATCGGCCTCACCTGCGTCGTCCACCCCGAGCATGAGGCCGCCGCGCAGGCTGTCCTCCCCGATGCCCGCCGTGTCGGGACCGTGGTGAGCGTGCCGCTCGGCTCCGCGCGCATCACCTTCGCCTAGGCCGATGCGCCTCGGCATCCTCGTCTCCGGCCGCGGATCGAACCTCGAGGCGGTGCTTGCTGCCATCGCCGATGGCCGTCTGAGCGCGGTCGACGCGGCGATCGTGATCGCCAATCGGCCGGGGATCCGGGCGCTCGAGGCCGCCGCCCGATGGGGCGTCCCGTGGCGGCTGCTGGCGCGCGACGACTTCCCGAGCGCGGATGCGCGGGACGGGGCGATGGGACGAGCCCTGGTCGAGGCGAGGTGCGACCTGGCGCTGCTGGCCGGCTACGACCAGGTCCTCCGCGCCTCCTTCTTCGCCGGGTTCGGTGGCAGGACCATCAACATTCACCCCTCCCTCCTCCCGCTACACGGAGGACGGGGCATGCTCGGCCTGGCGGTGCATGCCGCCGTCCTTGCCGCGGGCGACGCGGAGACGGGGGTCACCATCCACTACGTGACCTCGGACCTGGACGCCGGACCTGCGATCCTGCAGGTCCGCGTGCCCGTCAACCCCGGTGAGTCAGCGACCGATCTCGCCGATCGCGTTCTCGAGGTTGAGCACGAAGCGCTGGTGGCGGTGCTTGCGGAGCTATCTGGTAGCATGACCGCCGCGTCGCCAGCGCCGATCCGCGCGCTGCGGTAACCGCGAGAGGTTCCTTCCCATGCCTGACGGCCTGCCGGATCCGGGGAAGATCTGGAACGACTTCATCACGAATCCGCTGGTGCAGACCGCCGGGACACTCATCGTCATCTATGTCGTCCTGCTCTGGCTGGGCACCGCCTACTGGGCTTTCCGCGACATGCAGGCTCGTTCCGAGAACCCGATCCTCCCGTACTTCGCCTCCGCGCTGATCATCTTCTTCACCCCGCTCCTCTTCCTCTTCGCGGTGGTGCTGTACCTCATCGTTCGCCCGCGCGAGTCGCTCGCGGAGGTGTACGAGCGCTCCCTGGCCGAGGAGTCCCTCCTGGCCGAGGTCGAAAAGAACGAGCTCTGCCCCGTCTGCCGCGATCGCGTCCACGCCGACTGGCTGGTCTGCCCGAACTGCCGCACCCGACTCCACCGCGTCTGCCCGTCGTGCAGCCGCCTGGCCGATCCGGAATGGCCGCTGTGCGCCTACTGCGGGCACGAGTTCCAGCGTCCCGCGGTCCAGCCCGTGGAGCGGGTGATGGAGCGCACCGCACCATCTCGACCCGCTGAGCGCGCCCCCGACCTCGGCACCGAGCCAGGGCTCCGTCCCGCCTCCAACCCCTGACCAGCAGCGCGCCGGTGGACGAGCCCCGGCCTGATCAGCTGTGGAACGCAGCGCCGCCATCCTCTCCCGACCGTGACCCCCTGAGCCGCCACCGCACGCTGCAGGCCATCTCGGTGGTGCTGATCACGGCTGGGATCGCCCTTCCCATCGTGGCGCTGGCGACGACACCGAACATCCTTCCGGACAGCCAGGACCTCGGGGCCGTGCAGCGGCTGCTGGGCCCACTGCTGCTTGTCGTGCTGGGAGTCCTGCTGCTTGTCGTCGGCCTGGTGCTCAACGCGGTCCGCGCCCTGATCGTCAGAGCGGCCCTCCCGCCGGAGCGCTACCGAGGGCCCGCCGTCTTCGTCCTGCTCATGATGGCGGCCATCCTGGGCACGATCGTCGCGCTCGGGGCAGGAGACGTGGCGCTTGCGCTCTTCAATGGCGGCGAGCTCTCGGTTGGCGGATCGCTGCTGCTGCTCACCTCGACCCAGATCGGCCTGCTGGTGGTCACCGGCGGATTGGTGGTCGCCCCGCGAGCACTGGCCGGCGTGCGGCTGGTCGGCAGGACCGGTCTGGGCCGCAGCCTGCTGATCGGCATGGGGGCGGCGATCCCGGCCTGGATCGGCGCGACCCTGCTCGGCGCCGTCGCCGCGACGCTGCTCCAGGCGGTCGGCCTCATGGAGGAGGCCGGGCCGGTGGACAGCTTCATCCAGCGCGGCGACCCAACCGTCATCCTCGTCGCGTTCCTCCTCGTCGCTCCCGTCGCCGAGGAGATCTTCTTCCGGGGCGTCGTGTACAACGCGTGGGAGCGCGAACGCGGCCCATGGGTGGCGGTGCTCGGCTCGGCCGGGCTGTTCGCGGCGATCCACACGAGCCTCTTCAGCCTCGTCCCGATCTTCGCCCTGGGCGTGGCCCTCGCCCTCCTCTACCGTTCCACGCGCAGCCTGGCGGCGACGATGGCCCTGCACGCCGGCTTCAACGCCATCTCGGTCGCCATCGCGCTGCTCGAGCGGCAGGGAATCATCACCCTCCCGACCTGATCGCTAAGGCGCTGGTAAGCGGCCGATGAGGTTCGTCGCCTAGGCTCTGCGACGTGTCCGCCGCGCACCGACCGATGCTTGCCCTGGCGCCGGGAGGCCGACCCGCAATGCTGACCCTGGTCGGCAGGCTCACTCGCTTCGGTCCCGCGGCGCTTCGGGACGACGAACTACTGGCCCTCGTCATTGGCGGTCCAAGGGCGGTCCGCGACGCACGGGCCCTGCTGGAACCCGGTGGCCTCGCCGGGCTGGCAGTGGCGGGAGCCTGCGACCTGCCGACCGGGCCGCGCCGCGCGGCCGCCGTGGTGGCGTCGATCGAGCTCGGCCGCCGGGTGGCAACGGCGTGGCCCGTGCCGGGGTGGCGAATCCGGGCTCCGGCGGACCTCGCGGAACGGCTCCTTCCGGCGATGGGCCATCTCGAGCAGGAGGAGCTGCGGTCGGTGCTCCTCAATACGAAGAACACCGTCACCGGGATGGTGACGGTGTATGCAGGCAACCTCGCCGGCTCATCGGTCCGGGTGGGGGAGGTCTTCCGCGAAGCCGTACGGCGCCAATCCGCCGCCATGGTGGTCGTCCACAACCACCCGTCCGGGGATCCGTCGCCATCGGCCGAGGACCTCCGCATCACCCGGGAGCTGGCGGAAGCGGGGCGGCTCCTCGATATCGAGCTGCTCGACCACCTCGTGATCGGCCACGGCCGGTGGGTGAGCCTGCGCTCGCTGGGCGCGCTGTAGGGTCAGGCCCTGGCTAGGAGGCCAGCACGCGGTAGAGGCCACCGCCGAACAGGTCGACCAGGTAGATCTCGCCGTCCTCGCCCTCCCCGAAGGAGGAGACGCTGAGGCCCGTTTCGGCCAGCGGCTGCGGCGCGACGCCCCCGGCAGCGGGGGCCCAGATCGTGCCGGAGCAGTAGTCGCTGAAAAGGTAGGTCCCGACCATCGAGGGCTGCCGGGTCCCGCGATACACGTAGCCGCCGGTCACCGAACAACCCACGCCATGGCTGTATTCGGCGATCGGGGCCACCGGGGTGATGGTGTCGCAGCCGGCTGAGCAGTGGGTCGCCTCGTAGATGTTCCACCCGTAGTTCTCTGCGCCCCTGGAGCCGGCGGGCTGAAGGTCGATCTCCTCCCAGGCGTTCTGGCCGACGTCGCCGATGTAGACGTCGCCAGTGACGCGGTCGAAGCTGAAACGCCACGGGTTCCGCAGGCCGTAGGCCCAGATCTCCGGGAGCCCCGTCCCGGGTGAGATCCCACCCGCCGCGTACGGGTTCGTGTCGGGGATCGCGTACTGCTTGCGAGCCGCGTGCGCCCCGTCCACGTCGATGCGCAGGATCTTGCCGAGCAGCACCCCTCGGTTCTGTGCGTTGCCGAACGCATCCCCGCCCGATCCGCCATCGCCCAGGCCGATGTAGAGGTAGCCATCCGGGCCGAAGGCGATCTCGCCGCCGTTGTGGTTCGCGAACGGCTGGTCGAGGGTGAGGATGACCCGCTCGCTGGCCCGGCCGGCCGCGGCGCGGTCCGCGGAGGCGGTCAGCTCCGAGATGACGGTGGCGCCGTCGCCGCGGCGACTGTAGTGCACGAAGAGACGCCCGTTTTCGGCGAAGTCCGGATGAAAGGCGAGGCCAAGCAGGCCGCGCTCGCCGCCGGCCTCTACCCGGTCGGAGAGGTCGACGAAGTCGCGATCGCGGATGGTCCCATCTGGGTTGACCACGCGAATCCGGCCGCTGCGCTCGTTCACGAAGAGGCGTCCGCTGCCATCGCCCGCGTTCGTGACGCCAATCGGATCGGTGAGGCCGGCCAAAACCGGCTCCAGCGCGATTCCCGTCAGCGGTGCCGCGCTGGGTGGGATCGAGGGAGGGACGGAGCTCGGAGCCTCGAAGGACGGGCTGGGCGCGTCGGAGGTGGAAGGCGAGCGGGCGGCGCTTGGGCTGGCGGCCGAGGATGCGCAGCCGGTCAGCAGCAGGAGTGCCAACATGCCGGCGGCGATCCGCGCCTGGAGACCATCCGTCGCGTGCATCTCGGCCACAGCCTACCCGGGGTTGGATGGGGTACGGTTGCGCTCAAGACCGATGACGACGACCCGAGCAGCACTCAAGCACGCCGCCGAGGCCGCCCACGCCGCGATCGAGCCCGGGCCGGAAGCCATCGGCACGCGCCGCTCGATCGTGATCGAGACGGTCCACCCAGAGGTCGACTGCGGTGAGGCGCCGGTCAAGCGCGTCGTGGGTGACGAGCTCCGCGTCACGGCCGACATCTTCGCGGAGGGCCATGGAATGCTGGATGCCGCCCTGCTCGTGCGGCGGGAGGACCAGTCACGCTGGACCGAGACCGCCATGCGCCTCGTCTCGGACGATCGCTGGAGTGGTGCGGTCACGTTGCGCCGCAACGCGCGGTATCGGTACACGATCGAGGCCTGGCGGGACGTCATCGGGTCATGGCGGGAGGCGATCGGCAAGAAGCTGGAGGCGGGCCAGGCCGTCAGCGGGGAGCTCGCCGAAGGTCGGGTCCTGCTGACCGCCGCCCAGGCGCGGGCTCGCGCAGCCGACGCCGATCTCATCGGCGATGCCCTGGCGCGGGAGGGCCGCGCCCGCACCGACCAGAGCCGGGTCGCAGCCTTCGCCGACGAAGCGGTCGTGGCAGCGGCTCGCCGCCATCCCGACCGCAGGGCCGCCACCCGCTATCGGCACGAGCTGCCGCTGGTGGTGGACCGCGAGCTCGCGCGCTTCTCGGCCTGGTACGAGCTCTTCCCGCGATCGCAGGGCCGCGATCCGGCGCATCCACAGCCAACCACCCTGCGAGAGGCCGAGTGGCGACTGCCACAGATCGCGGCGATGGGCTTCGACGTCGTCTACCTGCCGCCGATCCACCCCATCGGCCGTACCAACCGCAAGGGGCGGGACAACGCTGTCGTCGCGCGTCGGGGCGATCCCGGCTCGCCGTGGGCAATCGGCCGCGACGGCGGCGGCCACACCGCGGTTGCCGCCGAGCTGGGCGGCCTGGAGGGGCTCGAGCACTTCCGGGGCAAGGCAGAGGCGCACGGCCTGGAGGTGGCCCTCGACCTCGCGCTGCAGGCATCACCCGATCACCCGTGGGTCAAGCAGCACCCCGAGTGGTTCCGCCACGCGGCCGACGGCACGATCATGTACGCAGAGAATCCGCCGAAGCGCTACGAGGACATCTACCCCTTCGACTTCGGCGGGGCCGGGGCGGCGGACCGCGAAGCCCTGTGGCGCGCCTGGCTCGAGGTCGTGATGACCTGGGTCCAGCGCGGCATCCGCATCTTTCGGGTCGACAACCCTCACACCAAGCCGGTCGCCTTCTGGGGCTGGCTGATTGCCCAGGTACAGGCCTTCGATCCATCGGTCATCTTCCTGGCAGAGGCCTACACGACCCCGAAGCGAATGAAGGCGCTCGCCAAGGCCGGCTTCAGCCAGAGCTATACCTACTTCACATGGCGGGAGTCGCGCGATGCGCTGCGCGATTACCTGACCGAGCTGACCGCCGGCCCGATGCGCGAATACTTCCGCGGCAACCTGTGGCCGAACACGCCTGACATCTTCCCGCACCACCTGGATCACGGCCGCCCGGCGTTCATGATCCGAGCGGTGCTGGCCGCCACCCTCTCCCCGTCGTGGGGGATCTACTCAGGCTTCGAGCTGTGCGAGGGCGGGCGTCTTGAGGACCGCGAGGAGTACGCCCGCAGCGAGAAGTACGAGATCCGTGCGCGAGACTGGGATGCGAGGGGAAACATCAAGGCGCTCATCACCGGCCTGAACCGCCTGCGGCACGAGTGGCGCGCCCTGCGGCTGAACGACAACCTGCGCTTCGAGGGGGCCAGCGGGGACCAGATTCTCGTCTATCGCAAGGCCCGGCCGGCCGGCGAGATCGATCCCCTCACCGGCTCTCCCGGCCAATGGACCGACCCGGTCTACGTCGCGGTGAACTGCGATCCGGAACGCTCGGAGACCGTGATCCTGCACCTCGACCTGGCGGCGATCGGGATGGGCGAGGACGAGCCGTACCTGATGGTCGACCTCCTGACGGGCCGCTCTCGCCGGCTGCACGGGAACGAGATCCGGGTCGAGCTGAACCCGGCACGCCTCCCGTACCGGGTCTTCACGATTCGACGCGCCTCCGGCTCAGCCGCCAGGTGACGGTCGACCTCGGCGCTGCGCTCGGCGCGACGCCGGGGGAGGGGGGCACGACCTTCCGCCTGTGGACCGAGCACGGCGAGGCGGTCGAGCTCTGCCTGTTTGACGCCGATGGGGTCGAGCGACGCGTCGCACTGGCACGGGGCTTCGACGCAATTTGGGCGACCCACCTCCCAGGCGTGGGGGAGGGTCAGCGCTACGGCTACCGGGTGCATGGACCCTTTGCGCCCCGTCTCGGGCATCGGTTCAATTCGTCCAAGCTGCTGCTGGACCCCTACGCTCGCCTGGTCGAAGGCCCGATCACGCTCCGCGAGGAGCACTTCAGCCATCGTGATGGCGAGGGCGAGCTGAGCCGTACAGCGGACGGCCGTGACTCGGCGCCGTTCACGCCAAAGGGGATCGTGGCGGGCAGCCTGGCGGCCATCGACGAGGCCGAGCGCCCGCGGATCGAGATGACCGAATCGGTCATCTACGAGCTCCACATCAAGAGCTTCACGCGCCGCCACCCCGACATCCCCGAGGCGCTGCGGGGCACCTACGCCGGGCTCGCGCATCCGGCGGCGGTTGCCCATCTGCTCGGGCTCGGGATCACGGCGGTCGAACTCCTCCCGGTGCAGCAGCAGCTGACCCCGCGCTTCGTGCTCGAGCGCGGGCAGATCGACTACTGGGGCTACAACACGATCGCCTTCCTGGCCCCCGACCCGCGCCTGGCCGCCACAACCGACCCAAGGTCCGAGCTGCGCGAGGCGATCCGCACGCTCCACAAGGCGGGGATCGAGGTGCTCCTCGACGTGGTCTATAACCACACCGGCGAGGGTGA
>JBDTYC010000044.1:0-9410 GCA_040005815.1 Chloroflexota bacterium | reverse complement strand
CGATGCGCGACGGCGTGATCGCCGACTACCTGATCACCGAGGCGATGCTGCGCTATGTCATCAACAAGGTCTCCCGCGTTCGCCTCTTCAAGCCCGACGTGATGATCAGCGTCCCCTCGGGGGTGACGAGCGTCGAGAAGCGTGCCGTGCGTGACGCGGCGATGAAGGCGGGCGCCCGCGACGCGTACCTGATCGACGAGCCGCTGGCGGCGGCGATCGGCGCCGGTGTGCCGATCTCCGGGCCATCGGGGAACATGATCGTTGACATCGGCGGCGGGACCACCGAGATCGCAGTGATCGCCCTTGGCGGGATTGTGGTGGCGGACTCGGTGCGGGTCGGCGGGACGAAGATGGACGAGGCGATCGCCAACTACATCCGCCGCAAGTACAACCTGATGGTCGGCGAGCGGACTGCGGAGGAGGTCAAGATCGGCATCGGCTCCGCGCTGGCCCTCGACGAGCCGATGCAGATGGAGGTCAAGGGCCGCGACATGATCGCCGGCCTGCCCCGAACCATCCCGATCACCTCGGGCGAGGTGACCGAGGCGATTGAGGCGCCGCTGGCCCAGATCATCACCGCCGTCCGCAACGTGCTCGAGCAGACGCCTCCCGAGCTCTCGAGCGACATCATCGACAAGGGGATGGTGATGACCGGGGGGGGGTCGCTGCTGCGCAACATCGACGCCCTGCTGACCCAGGTCACCGGCATCCCGTGCCACGTCGCCGACAACGCCCTGAATTCCGTGGCAGTGGGGACGGGCCTTGCCCTCGAGCACTTCGACCAGTTCCGCAAGAGCCTGGTGCGCGGCTCATGACGGTGGCGGCGCCGGTCTCGGCGGCGGCGCGAGCCGACGCGGAGGCCGTGCCGGTCGTGCCGTCCAGCCGCCGGGCGCTCGCCTTCGCCGATTTCCACACCCACACTCGCTTCAGCCGCGATTCGATCCTGCCGGAGGACAAGTTCATCCGGGTCGCGCTCGAGCGTGGGCTCACCCACGTCGCAGTCACGAACCACAACAACGTGGAAGGAGCCGTCGCGGTGCGCGATCGCGCTGCGGAGCTCGGGGTCGACGACCGGCTGACGGTCATCCTGGGCGAGGAGGTGTCGACCTCCGACGGGGAAGTCGTGGGCCTCTTCCTGGAGCGCACCATCCCCCGCGGTTTGACCGCGGACGAGACGGCCGACCAGATCCATGCCCAGGGCGGGCTCGTCTCGATCCCGCATCCGTTCGACCCGTTTCGGGCATCGCACATTCGGCGTCTGCCGCTGGAGCGCCTGGCGGCGGCCGGCAAGATCGACATGCTCGAAGTCTTCAACAGCCGGGTGACGTTCAGCCGTCACAACGACGAAGCCGCCGAGTTCGCGGCGCGTCACCAGATCCCGGGGATCGCATGCAGCGACAGCCATTCGGCGTTCGAGGTGGCGATGAGCTTCAACGCGCTCCCGGCCTTCACGACTGCCGATGAGCTACGCGACGGATTGGCCGAAAATGAGTGGCACGGCACCCGATCCACCGTCCTGATCCACCTCACCACCCGATTCGCGGTCTGGACGAACATCGTGCGGCGCTGGCTCGGCCACGACACGGCGACAGCGCCCGTCCTCGGCCCCGAACCGCCCCGCCAGGTCGAGAAGCAGCCGGTGGAGGCACCGGCGGCCTCGGAGCTGCCGAAGCTGGGTGAGCCTGAGGCATCCGATGACCGGGGATAGCGAGCGGCCAGGCACGCATCCAAGCGGGGCGCATGAGCACGGGCACTCGGTCTACGAGCCGGCCGAATTCCTTGACGCTCCGCCCGACGAAGCGATCCCCGAGCGGGAGGTCAGCCTCGGCCGTCGCCTCCTGAACCTGCGCACCATCGGCTCCATCGCCTTTGGCCTGGTCCTGGTCTTTCTCCTCTTCCGGGTCATCCTCAATGTCGACTTCGGCCGGGCCTTCAAGCTCATGGGCGAGGCGAACATATCGCTGCTGCTCGCAGGCCTGGTCGCGTACTACCTCACCTTCCCGCTGCGCAGCCTCAGATGGACGGTGATCCTTCGCCGTGTCGGGACGCCGGTCGGGTACCGGGCGGCAACCGAGATCCTGTTCCTGTCGTGGTTCGTGAACTGCATCGTGCCGGCCAAGCTCGGCGACTTGTACCGCGCGTATCTGCTGCGCGGCAACTTCGGGGCATCGATCTCGCGAACGGTGGGGACGATCTTCATCGAGCGCGTAACCGACATCATCGTGATCTTCGCCCTCGCGCTGGCGGCGGGTTTCTGGAGCTTCCGCGGACGGAACAACCCGCAGGTTGACGCGCTCTTCCTGGCGGGGTTCGCCTTCGCCGTGATCCTGGTGCTGCTGGTCTTCGCGCTTCGCTACCTCGGCAAGCACCTGACCCGGCTCCTTCCCGAGCGCCTCGCCGAGTTCTACGACCGATTCCACGAGGGGAGCACCGGCGCGCTGACGCCCCGCGTCCTGCTGCCAGTGGGCGCGATCACCGCAACGGTGTGGCTGCTCGAGGGCGTCCGGGTCTTCTTCGTGATCCAGGCCTTGAACCTGACCGGCATGCAGCTAGGAATCAGCTCATCAATCTTCGTCGCACTGGCGGCATCGCTCCTCACGGCCATTCCGCTGACTCCGGCGGGGATCGGCTTCGTGCAGGCGGGGATCGTGGGCGCACTTGCGCTGTACGGGGTCCCGACGGAGGCTGGGACCGCGGTCGCGGTCACGGACTTCGTGCTCAGCACGCTCAGCGTGATCGTGGTCGGTGCAGTCTTCTATGCCTTCTCGCCGATGATTCGCCGCGCGCATGCGGGCAGCTCGTCTTCCGAGGTAGGCGCCGAAGCCTGACCTCGACCCGCATGCCGAAAGGCGTTGGTACCTTTGTCCCATTGAGAGACCCCCGTGGCGCTGCGATTCTGCGGTTGCTCGCACGCACCACTCGGGCGATTCAGACCTGGGTGGGCGACGGCACAGGACGAAGGCGCATGACGCTCCAGACTCCGCGGTCGTTCAACAGCTGGCTGCGAGGCCAGCTGAAGGAAAAGAAGATGAGCCAGCGTCAGCTGGCCCTCCAGTCGGGGGTCGATCATTCGACCATCTCCCGGCTGATCAAGGGCGACCGGATGCCCTCGCTCGGCACTGCCACGAAGCTGGCCCGAGGCCTGCGTGAGATCCGCGAGGAGTCCGACGGTCCTGCCTATTTCGCCACCCAGAGCGCACGGCAGCTGCAGCCCACGGCGAGGGTCGAGTACGCATTGCGCGGTGACGACCTCCTCTCCGAGGCCGATGTTCGAGGGCTGATGCAGACCTACATCGCGCTCCGCGGCCGGCGGATGCGTGACGACACGAACGGTACCCCGCACGCGAACGGCAACGGCAGCAACGGCTCCGGCAACGGGTACGGCCCCTAGCGCGACTTCCGGGTGGACGCGCGCGAGGTCTTGAAGGCCCGCGGCGGCAACACGGGAAGGGCTGTCGCCCCCGAGTAGAGGAGCCAGCTGCGCCGCATGTTCGTCGCATCGAACCCCTCGTCTACGCCGGGTGTCTCCATTACCAGGCTCGTGCGCCCGGGTAGGCGCGGGTCTCGCAGGAACGCTGCCAAACCTTCACTCCCGATCCTTCCGGCGCCGATGTGCTCGTGGCGGTCGCCGCGCGAGCCGAGCAGCGAGCGCGAGTCGTTGAGGTGGATGAGCGCCAGTCGGTCCAGCCCGATCAGCTCGTCGAACCGATCCAGCACCGATGTTGCCCCAGCTGCGGTCGAGATGTCGTGCCCCGCTCCCCACAGGTGCGCGGTGTCGAGGCAGAAGCCGAGCTGAGCGGTGTCTCCGGCCGAGGCGGCGTCCAGGATCGCGGCCAGCCCTTCGATGGTCCCGCCGAGCGTGTCGCCGCCACCCGACGAATTCTCGAGGACGAGCCGCACCCCGGCCGGCGAGTCCGCGAGGACGGCTGCCAGAGCCGTCGCCAGCCTGGTGATCCCATGCCCTCGGCCCCCCCCTCGGTGCGAGCCGATGTGGGTGTTCACCAGCGTTGCTCCGTACGCCGGCGCGCGCTTCATCTCGTAGATCAGGCCCTCCACGGATTGGCGGGCGAACGGCTCGGCAGATCCCGCCAGGTTGATGAGGTAGCTGGCGTGGATCGCCACCGGCGCGATCCCCTCGCGGGCGCAGAACTCCTTGAATGCGGGAGCATCCGGAGCCGGCTCGGCGCGTCGTCGCCAGGCGGTCGGGTTGTCGGTGAAGATCTGGAGCGCCGTTGCCCCGATCTGGCGGGCCCGTCGCGCGGCCTTCAGCAGCCCGGTGCGCACTCCCAGGTGAATGCCGACCCGCGGCGCGCCGGCGGGCCAGGTGAGCCGGCGGCGGGGCTGGGGTCGTGCTACGGTGCGGGCCATGGAGCCTGAACCCGAGGCCCCGCGACGGCTCGACCTGCTGGCGATTGCGCTGCTCGTCTTCTTCGTTTCGCTGCTGCTGATCGTCGCCGCGCTGCTGACCCTGCCGGCGGTGGCGCATTGAGGCGCGCCGCTACGCTCAGCTCTTCCTCCTCGGTCGCGGGATCACCGGATCGATCATCCCGTAGGCGCCGTCACCCCGGCGGTAGACGACCCCGATGCGATCCGTCTCCGCGTTGAGGAAGACAAAGAAGGCATGGCCGAGCTCCTCCATGCGGACGATTGTGTCCTCCTCGAACATCGGGCTCATGTCGTAGCGCTTGATCTCGACCACCTGGGGGCCGCGCGGTTGCTCGTCCTCCGCTTCTCCGCCGGACTCAGGCTCCATTGGCCGCCCGTGGAGCTCGCCCTCGGCGCGATCGCGGACGCTCCGCGGACGCTCGCGCGAGCGCACCACCTGCCGCTCCAGCCGGTCGACCAGGTTGTCGATCGCGGCGTGCATGGTGGAGCCCGCCCCGACCGACCGGATGACAGGCCCGTTGTTCACCAGGCTCACTTCCGCCACGTGCGAAGTCTCCGAAGCCCGCGAGGCGTGGACGATCAGTTCCACGGTGGCGTCCGCGTCAGGGTGGGTAATCCGCTCGAGGCGGTGCAGCTTGCGGTCGATATAACCGCGCAAGTCGTCGGTCAACTCGAGGTTTCGTGAGTTGACGGTGGTCCTCATCTCAATCCTCCGTTGCCGTTGCCTCTACGGTAGCACCAGCGCCTCGGAGGCTCCGGATCAGACCTCCCGCGCGATCGCGAAGCCGTAGACGGATGCCGCGCCCTTGTCACGAAGCACCTGGGCGCAGGACTCCAGGGTGGCGGAGGTGGTAAGGATGTCGTCGACGAGGATGACCTCCGGTGGCGGACGCGCTCCCTCGCGCAGTGCGAAGGCGCCACGCAGGTTGTGGAGCCGAGCCGCCTTGCCGAGGCCGTGCTGGCGAGCCGTTGGCCGCCGCCGTTCAAGGATGTCGAGGACCGGCAGGTCTGCTTCGCGGCCCAATGCCGAGGCCAGCAGCGCCGCCTGGTTGTAGCCCCGCTGGCGGCGACGGGCGTCGTGCACAGGCACCGGGACGAGCGGAAGTGGTCCGCAGACGCTCGTCAGAGCCGTCAGGGCGGGCGCTGCGGCCATGCCCAGCGGTTCGGCTATGCGGCCACTGCCGCCGTATTTCAGGCGCTGCAGGGCGCGCCGCAGCATTCCGCCGTGGACGAAGGCAGCGACGGCGAGCTCGAGGGCATCGCCCACGAGCGTGCCGGGGTCCGCCGCCGCGAACCGATCGTCGGGTGCGCTGGCGGCTCGAAACCCAGCCACACAGCCGGCGCAGAGGAGGTGGCCGAATCGGCCGCAGCCCGCGCAGGACGGCGGAAGGAGCAGCTCCAGCAATCCCATCTCGACAGGGTGCACCCGTAGCCGTATCGGCGAGTTACCAGCCGCATACGCCGAACCGGGGTCCGGTGGAGGGCCGGGCCGCGGTTCGGGTGGGTTGGCGAGGGGACGCTATTCGATCAGGCCGTAGTCGAGCAGTGTCGGGAACTCGTCCGCGTTGTAGCGGAAGTGGAAGCTCGAGTTGCCATATAGCTCGAGGTCCCACGTGATGAACTGCAGGGTCAGGTCGATGCTGTCGCCGCCGGACCCGCCCGAGTTCCCACCCATCCTCACTTTGGCCGAGGGCGCGTACACGGTGCCTGCCATGAACACGTTGCCACCACCGCTCAGCTCCAGCACCGGCTGCACGTAGCTGCTGGTGGGCACTGGGGCGGCCGATTGCCAGATGAGCAGGTGCGCGTAGGTATCGTTGTGGTAGGGGGTGCCGTTCGCCAACAAGGTGCTGTCGGCGGCGGGGCTCGGATTGTAGGAACGGACCTTGAAGGTCGCCTGCGCGCCGACCTGGATCTGCCCAATCGCGCCCGGGCCGTTCCCAGTGGTGCCGGTGTTGTAGAAGAGGACGCCGCAGTTGGACGCCAGGCAGTCCGTGGCCCAGGTGGCGTCGGTCGTGTTGTTCTTGGCAGCCGGCAAAGCGTAAATCTTCTGGCCAGCGCCGATCTGCAAGCCGCCCCCATCGACGACGTAGATGCCAGGGTGCAGGTACGCGATCGACTGGTTCCTGAGCTGGATGCCCCCCTTGTACACGCCGGGCTCGAGGATGACCGTCGAGCTGCTGTTGCCCGAGCCGATCACCAGCTTGTTATTCGACTGAACCTTCAGGCTGCTGACGGGCGGGGCCGACAGCCATGCCAGGGGATCGGCCTTCACCGACTGATGTTCGATGGGCGCGGGGGTGATAGTGAGGGACTGCGGCTTGTATTCCCCCACGATGCGAATACTCGCACCGTTACCCATGGCCAGCGAGGCGGAGTTGCCGTTGGTCGAGAAGGCGCCGCCGTTAGCGGACGTGCACGAGGAGTCGATGTAGATGGCGCTGTCGAATTGTGCTGTCGGCCCACCTGAGAGGCTGAATGAGGGGCATCCTCGCTGGCCGTTGGGCCATGCCAAGTTTGACGGGTCGAGCATCACCACCGAGTAGTTGTTTTGAAGGTTGTTGCCGTTGACCGCCGAGCTGTCGGTGGCCACCGACAGTGGCCCTCCGCCGAAGATTGACCCGAAGAAGGTCGGCGACTTGTCAGCAAGGCGCACTGAGACGCCCTGGTTGAGCATCAGGGGATCGGCAACGCACGTGACGATCACATTGCTTTGCGCATAGCCCGGCAGATTGGCGGCCACGCTGGCCTTGGCAGCAGCGGTCACGGCCGCAACCGGGGCGCCGGGCGGCGGACCCGCGGTAGCGCTGCACTGCTTCGGAGACAGTCCCTGGATGACATTCGCCCCAGCCACGGCGGCGGCATCGGAGGCATCCTGCATCTGGCGCCGCAGGACGAGTGCACGGGCACCGTCGAAGAGCAGGGCCAGGATCATGATGATCGCGATGAAGGCGAAGGCGAAGATGACCAGGACCTGTCCAGACTGGCTTGAAGACTTTCGGCGGAACATCAGTGATTCACCAACATGGTTGCGGATCCGGAGAGAGTGAACCCGGTGAAGCCCACCAGGGATGGAACCGAAAGGCCCACGACCGACGTCACCGTGACCATCACCTGTGTTCCGCGTGCGTCGGTGGCGCCCACCGCGTCGGTGTCGCTCGTGCAGGCCGTCACGGCTCCGTAGCAGACATTGACGGTCACGTCAGTGCTCGTCCCGGCCGCCCACTCACGGGCGAGATCCTTGATGTCCTGCCGGGAGGGAGCCGGATTGAGACATCCCGGGCCGGCGGCGGGGATCAGTGCCCCGGGAGCAGGTGGGCCCACCGGGCACGGGGACTTTTCGCCGTGGACGATGGCGAAACGGGCGGCCTCGCGAGCTGCGGTGGCGAGCGTGTCATTCACCCAGACCACCCTGCCCAGATCAAAGATGCCAACCAACAGCAGGATAAAGATCGGGAAGACGAGGGCGAATTCGACCATTGCCTGGCCACGCTGCTTCGAGGACCTGGTCATCGGCCGCGCACCACTGAGTACGTCGCGTCGCCGGTGAGCGTCCATCCGTCGTTCGGCACGAACGGGTAAGGGAAGAGCGTATTGAACGGCAGGGTCACGCGGACCTGGGCAGTCGCGATGGGATTAGCCGCGCTAGCCCCCGTCTGGACGGTGCTGATCACGAAGGACGGGACTGTGACCGCCGGTGCGGTGCAGTTGATGATGGCATTCGGCGGGCTGCCCGGGGTGAAGCCAGGCGCCGGCTGCGACTCCTGGCAGACAACATGTCGCGCATCCGTCAGCGCGGTGGCGGCGTCGGCGCTCGTGGTGGCCGCGTATTCGGCGGCGTTGCGCGCCGCTGATTCGATCGTCAGCCATGCCTGGTAGGCGCGCGCCAGGTCCGTCGCCCCGCCTGCAAAGGCGAGCAGGAATGGCAGAATCAGGGCCATTTCGACGAGGGATTGCCCTCGGCGAGACAGGCCGGATCGCTTTGTCCGAGTTCGATTACGCACGGTTGCATCATCCGAATCCAACCTTGCGGAATGCCTTGCATGCCCTCGGCATTCGGGTGATGGCGGCTAGTACCTTGGTCCCCTGAACAGAGTCAGGCCAGCTTGTCGATCCTGAGCTCATCGCCTACTGCCGTGCCGCTTGACAGCAGGGCGCCGACGGGCAGCTCGATGCAGTCGCGGGCTCCACGAGCCCACCACACCACTCTCCACGGGCGAAGGCCCGCCACAATTCGCGTGACCCTGGCATCCCGGTCGGCGAAGACGACGTCGATCGGGTAGCGCATGAAGAACATGTGAATCGACTGGGTGCGCTCGATGAGCAGCCCTTCGCCGGTCAGCAGGTTGGGCGTGGCCAGCAGGCCAACCGCCCGGTCGCGCATCGACGCGGCCACGCGGCAGCGCTCGGCGACCGAGGTGCCGCGGGTCAGGTTGTGGACGCGGACGTATCGGCCCATGAGCCGATTGTCTCCTCGTCGATCGTCTCGGCCGGGAGTGTAAGGCGGACGAGGGTTCCCACCTTCGCCTCGCTCTCGATCTCGATCCCGCCGCCCATCGCCACCACGAGTCCGCGCGCCGCATAGAGACCGATCCCGCTCCCGTCAGGCACCAGCCGACGAGCGTCGTCGGAACGGAAGAACTGCTCGAACGCCCTCGTCCGTGTCGCAGCATCCATGCCGACCCCCTCGTCGCCAATGGCGATCTCGCTCAGGCGTTCCCCATCCTCCTGGACCAGGCCCAGGCGGACCTGGATGGTGGAACCGGCAGGGCTGTACTTCACTGCATTGTCGAGCAGGGCCCAGAGCACCTGCTCGAGCCGATCCGGGTCGGCTACGACCAGGTGGGGAGGCCCGTCCTCCTCGACAACCAGGTGATGCTGCCCCGCTCGCAGGGCGTCCCAAGTGCGATGGACAAGCGGGGCGACCCGGAGAACCTCCTGGACTGGGGTCAGCGCGCCAACCTCCAGGCGCGAGACGGCCAGCAGCTGCCCGACCATCCGCCGCAGGCGGTCCGCCTGCTGCG
>JBDTYC010000043.1:0-9482 GCA_040005815.1 Chloroflexota bacterium | reverse complement strand
TAGCGCTCGTCGAGCATGTCGATCCCGCGCTTGATGCTGGTCAGCGCCTTGATGCACTCCCCCTCCAGCCGGATGAGGACCCCGGCCGCGTACTCATCGCCGCCCCGCCGGATGTCGGCAGCCTCGCGAGTGGCAGTCTCGATGATCTCGGTCGCGCGCTGCTTGGCCATCTGGACCAGCTCGCGGTCCTCGAGCATGCGGGCCGCCTGCTCCTGCGCTCGCGCGATGACCGCGTCGCCCTCTTCGCGAGCTCGCTCCGTGATGCGGGTCGCCTCCTCGGTGATGCGACGCGCCTGGCTGACCTCCGGCGGGACGGCGGCGCGGAGCTGGTCGATCAGCTCCAGCACAGCAGCCTGGTCGATCACCACGTTGTTGGTGAGCGGCAGCCGCTTGGCGCTCGCAGCCAGCGACTCCAACCGCTCGACCAGAAAGATGATGTCCGTGGCTGCGTCCTCCCGCGAGGTGTCGTCCGTGCCGGGATTATAGTCGCGCACCGGCCTCAGCCGGTCGATGAGAAGCGTGCCCGGAGCGCATCGGCGACCGGCCCCGGCACCATCCCGGCGATCTCGCCGCCGAATTGGGCCACCTCCTTGGCGAGGCTGCTCGACAGGTATCCATAGTCGAGCGCCGACATCAGGAAGACCGTGTCCACCCCGGGCTGCAGCTTGCGGTTGGTATGGGCCATCTGCAGCTCAGCCTCGAAATCGCTGACCGCGCGCAGACCACGGACGATGAACCCGGCCTGGTTGCGCCGGGCGAAGTCGACCGTGAGACCGTCGAACCCGGCGACCTGCACGTTCTGGCCGAACTCCGCCACCGCCTCAGAAATCTGGGCGATCCGATCGTCCACGCTGAAGAGCGGCGACTTGCGCGGGTTGTTGAGGACGCCGATGACGAGCCGATCGAAGAGCGCTGCCGCACGGCGGGCGACGTCGAGGTGCGCGTTGGTCATGGGGTCGAATGAGCCGGGGAAAACTGCGATGCGGCTCATTATTCCTCCACTCCATCGTGTTCGTCAGTCGCGGCCAGGAACGTCAGGGTCGTCTCGCCGAAGCGCCTCTCACGCCAGCGAGAGAGGCCCGTCGCCTCCGGGATCGGTGTGCGCCAGTGGTGCTTCACCACCACCGTCCCACGGGGCGCCACTCGGCCCACCAGCCGCTCGAGCGGCGCGAGGATAGCACGCTCCTCGTACGGTGGATCCAGGAAGATGAGCCCGAACCGGAGGGCCTCCGAGCGCTCGAGGTAACGCATCACATCCACGGCATGGACCGATCCGTGCTCGGCGACCCCGGCGCGCTCCAGGTTCTCTCTGATGGCGGCGATCGCTCGGCGGTCATGCTCGACGAAGTCGCAGCTGGCGGCGCCGCGCGACAGCGCCTCGATCCCCACCGAGCCGCTGCCGGCGTAGAGGTCGAGGACGCGCGTATCGACCACCCGATCGGCCAAGATCCCGAAGAGGGTCTCCTTCACTCTGTCGGTGATCGGCCGGGTGTGCGCCCCGCGAGGCGCGACCAACGGCCGGCCACGGGCTGTGCCCGCGATCACGCGCATCAGGCCGCGTCCCCCTCGTCCTCGGCGCTCGCCAGATCGTCGCGCATGCGGACGAGGTTCGGCCGCGATGCGAGCCCCGGATCGGCGCTCACGAGGCGGCGCGCCAGGGTCCCGGCCCGCTCGGCCAGGACCAGGTGCCGCGGCTCGAACAGCGAGGCCACCTTGAGCGGCGGCAGACCCGACTGGCGGGTGCCGAGGACATTGCCGGCACCGCGGAGGCGCAGGTCGGCCTCGGCGATCTCGAATCCGTCGCTCGAGCCCCGGACCACCTCGAGCCGCTCTCGCGAGCGATCGTCGACTGCATCGGTGAGGAGAATGCAGAACGACTGCTGGTCTCCGCGGCCCACCCGCCCACGGAGTTGATGGAGCTGGGCCAGGCCGAACCGGTCGGCATCCTCGATGAGCATCACCGAGGCATTCGGGACATCGACGCCGACCTCGATCACCGTTGTCGCCACCAGCAGATCCAGCTGGCCGGCCGCGAAGGCGGCCATGGTTGCGTCGCGCCCATCCGCCTTCTGCTGCCCGTGCACCAGGCCCACTCGCAGGTCCGGGAGGGTTGCCCGCAGTCGCTCGAACTCTGCCTCGGCCGATGCCGCACTCAATGCCTCGCTCTCGACGACCAGCGGGACGACGACGAACGACTGCCGCCCCGCGGCCGCCTCGGAGGCGAGGAACCCCTCGATCTTCGGCATGGCGGCGCGATTGCGGATCTCCGTACGGATCGCGCGCCGACCCGGCGGCATCTCCCGGATGGTGCTGATCGCCATGTCGGCATAGAAGGTGAGCGCCAGCGTGCGCGGGATGGGAGTGGCGGTCAGGGCGAGCAGGTGCGGCTCGCGGCCCGCGCCCTTGGCCTGGAGCGCCGCCCGCTGCGCCACGCCAAAGCGGTGCTGCTCGTCGACGACGGCCAGCGCGAGCCGGTCAAACGCTACGGCCTCGGAGATCACGGCGTGGGTCCCGATCACGACCTCCGCCTCCCCCGCCGCGATGACGTCGTGGATCCGCCGCTTGGCTGCTGCACCCAGCGAGCCCGACAGGAACTCGACCCGGACCCCGAGCGCCTCCAGCAGCGGGGCAAGCCCGAGGTAGTGCTGTCGCGCAAGGATCTCGGTCGGAGCCATGAGCGCTCCCTGCCATCCCGCCCGGACGACGCCGGCCAGTGCGACCGCGGCGACGGCAGTCTTGCCGCTCCCCACGTCGCCCTGCAGGAGCCGGCGCATCGGCTGATCCGAGGCGAGGTCCGCCACGATCTCGTCGACAGCTCGGCGCTGGTCCCGCGTAAGTTCGAATGGCAGGGTGCCGGCCAAAGTTCCGAGCTCGGCGGAATCGATGGCAACCGATGCGGCTCGCTGGCCGGCACGTGCCTCCCGCGCCTGGGCCATCGCGAGCTGGAGGGCAAGCAGCTCGTCGAATGCGAGCCGGTCGAGGGCAGCGTGCACATCGGCCGCCTCCTCGGGAAAGTGCGCCGCGCGCAATGCGTCGTCGAGCATCGCCAGGTCGCCACGCTCGGCCGGCCGCAGCGGATCCTCGACGGCCGGCAGCGCCCGCTCGAGGACACGCGCCAGCAGCTCCCGGACGCGCCGTTGCGTCACGCCGCCGACCAGCCGGTAGATGGGCACGACCCGGGCGGTGTGGATCGACTGGTGGCCGACCGGCGAGAATTCCGGGGAGATGAACTGTGGCCGCCAGCCGCGAAAGGCGACCTTGCCGCTGATCACGACCTCGGAACCCTTCTCCAGGCGGCGTTCGACGTAGCGCTTGCCGAACCAGATCGCCTCAGCCGACCCGCTCCCATCCGCCAGCTGCGCGATGACCCGCTGTGGTCGTCGCCCGAAGCCAGGCTCGACCTTCACGTCGGTCACCTTCACCCGCGCGGATTGCTTCTCATCCGGGACCAGGTCGCCCAACGGACGCAGGTCGCTGAAGTCGTCGTAGCGGAACGGGAGGTAGAAGAGCGCCTGCCGCGGGGTGGTGATGCCGAGCCTTCCGAACGCCGCGGCACCGCGTGCCAGCTCAGGCAGGACCGAGCGGATGGGCAGGTCGAGATCGCCCGGGGCGAGGGGCACTGGGACGCGCCGCCCCGCTGATTGCATGGCCCGATCGTAGCGTGCTAGGATCGGGCCGTTCCGGCAGCGCCGAGGTCTGGTGCGCCGGTTCGTTCATGAAACGGAGATCCCCCACATGGCTCGAGCCTGCGACATCTGCGGCAAGAAGCCGATCACCGGCTGGAACTCCCAGTCGGTCGGCATGAACCGCAAGCGCGCGCTGCGCCGTTGGCTGCCCAACCTGCAGCCGATGGTGGTCCAGCGCAACGGCTCGCCGGTCCGCATCAAGGCCTGCTCGCGCTGCATCCGGACCGCCGAGAAGGTCTGAGTTAGTCGTCGGCCCCTGCGTCGAGGACCAGCGTGAACGGACCGTCGTTCACCAGCTCCACCTCCATCTCCGCCCCGAAGCGCCCCGTCGCCACGTTCCGGCCACCCTCGCGCAGTCGCTCCACGAACCGGTCCACGAGGGGCTCGGCCACTTCCGGGGGCGCCGCCAGGGCGAAGCCCGGCCGCCGGCCACGGCGCAGGTCGGCGAGGAGCGTGAACTGGCTCACCACCAGGAAGGAGCCTCCCACCTCGTCGATCGCCAGGTTCGTCCGTCCCTGGGCGTCCTCGAAGTAGCGGATGCCAGCCAGTCGATCCGCCAGGCGCTCCGCCAGCTCGGTTGTGTCCCCCATCCCGATCCCCACCAGCACGGCCGCTCCTCGGCCGATGGATCCCACCACCTCGCCCTCGATCCGGACCTCGCCGCGGCTGACTCGCTGGACGACGAGGCGCACCGGCGCTAGGACGCTGGCGAGACGAGCGGGCTGGTGATCGGCCCCGACGACTCGCCTTCGCGTGGGGGCGCCAGCGCCGACTCGGTGAAATGCGCGGAGGCGTTCCAGATCATCCAGCCCTCGGCGCCGTTGTCGCTGGCTGCCTGCATCTCCTGCAACAGCTGGCCGGCAGTGTAGGGCGGGAAGGGCCCGAACCCGAAGTCCTGGATCCACGGCCGGATCACCATCCGAAGGCCCGCGCGCTCCTCGTTCATGATCGTGAGCGTCTCGTTGATCACCTCGTACGGGTGGTCGTTCGGATTGGCGAAGCCGAACGTGTACGGCCCGTAATGGCTCGGGTAGACCATTGGGGAGAAGTAGTCGACATACGGCATGATCACTTCCGGTCGCTGCCCGATCCCCTGGTCGTCGCTGGCGATGAAGCTGATCGGGAAGACATCGGCCGAGAGGAAGGCGTGCTTCGTAAGGAGCGCGTCCGAGACGACCCGGAAGAGCCGCCGCAGCGCCGGCAGCCGGAAGGACTGTGTGTTCGGCAGGTTGGTATCGGCCGTCGCGTAGTCGCCGTCGCTGAAGAAGCGCACGTAGTCGAGCTGCACCTCGTCGAAGCCTTTCACCGCCAGGTCACCAGCGAGGGCAGCGATGTATTCGGCCACGCCCGCGTTGTATGGGTCCAGCCATACGCCACCGCGGTAATCCCGCCATGGCTCGCCGGTTGTGGCATTCATCACCGCCAGGTCCGGCCGGGCATTGCCGAGGGTGTTGTCCTTCATCACCACCATCCGCGCGATGGTGTAGATGCCTCGCTCCTTGAGCTTCGGCAGCAGCTCCTCGAGTTTGAGGAGCGGCGTGTCCATCACGGCGCCGATGGCCTTGGCAGCCGGGAGGTCGGTGGCCCAGTAGAGGTTGCCCGCGGTCTCCTTCACGTCGATCACCATGGTGTTGGCCTCGGTCCGGTCGATCAGGTCCAGCATGGCGTCCAGGCGTCCGGTGCCCTCGAAGATCGCCGACGGAGCGTAGAGCGCGCGGGCGATGAACGGGGTGAGCGCCACGTTCTTGGTCATCTGCGCGTCGATCGGGATCAGGCCGAGCCGATAGCCGGGCATCTTGTAGACGAGCGTCCCCTGCTCCGGGACGCCGGAAAGCTCGTAGCGCCCCTGAGCATCGGTCTCGACCGGCACGGCTGCGCCATCGACGAAGACCCGAACGCCGGAGATTGGCTTCCCGTCGCCATTGGTGACGGCGCCCGTGACCACGTTGGGACGCAGCGAGATGGTCAGGCCCTTCTCGTCTGGCACGGTACCAGTCCCAACGTCGAACCCCTTCGCCGTTACCTCGATCACCGCTCCGCCGATCGATCGGATGGTCGTGGTCCCGGCTTCGCCGGTGATGGCCGTCGCCGTCCCGGCGTGCAGCGCAGCGTTCGGCACGGGCGCCTGGTTGGTGCGGTCCACCACGGTGACGGTGACGTCGCGCGGCGGCCGCGGGGTCGGGCTCGGCTTGGGTCCGGGAGCCGAGCAGCCCGCGACGGTCGCCGCCAGCAGCGCAACCGTGATGATCGAGCGGACGCGTGACAGCGGGGTCATCCGCCGCCCGCCGATGCTGCCGCTCGTAGGGCCTGGACCGTTGGGGCCAGGTCGCCGCGTTCGGCATACAGCGCCCACCCGGCGACCATGACCTCGCCGCCGGCGGCGTGCGCCGGCCCGATCGTGTCAAGGTTCACGCCCCCATCGATCCCGATCGGCAGCGCGAGCCCGCGGCGCTCGATCTCGTCACGCAGCTGCGCGATCTTGGACACGACGTCGGCGATGAACGCCTGGCCGCCGCGCCCGGGATGGACCGTCATCACGAGGAGCAGATCGATCGCATCAAGGTACGGCAGAACTGCCTCAGCCGGCGTCTCGGGGTTGATCGCCAGCCCGGCGGCGCGACCATAGTCGTGGACCGCGCCGATCACCTGGCCCGGGTCGTCATCGGCCTCGACGTGCGCGACGATCAGGTCGCTCCCGGCGTCCGCGAAGGCGCGGGCGTGGCGCAGCGGCTGCGAGACCATCAGGTGGGTGTGATACGGGACCGAGGCGATCGGTCGCACCGCCTGCACCACCACCGGACCGATCGTGAGGTTCTCGACGAAATGCCCGTCCATCACGTCCAGGTGTATCGAATCGACTCCACCCTCGACCGCGCGACGTACCTCGTCGCCCAGGCGTGCGAAGTCGGCATTGAGGAGGCTGGCGCTGATCTGCGCCGGACGCACGGTCATGCCGGGACCAGTGGCAGCGCCGCGGGAATCGGCCTTCCTGCGAGCTGGGCGTGAAGCTGGCCGCAGGCGGCCTCGATCTCGCGCCCGCGCGTGTCGCGCACCGTGACCGGCACCCCCGCGCGCCCGAGGGTGGACGCGAATGACCGGACGCCCGCGGCGGAGGTCCCGCTCCAGCGAGAGCCCGGCGTCGGGTTGAGCGGTATCAGGTTGACGTGGCTGAGCCAGCCGCTGGCCAGCCCCGCCAGGCCCATGGCCTGATCGGCGTCGTCGTTCACCCCGTCGATGAGCACGTACTCGAGGCTGACGCGCCGCCGCGTCCGGGCAGCGAAGCGCCGGCCGGCGGCGACGACCTCGGCGATCGGCCACTTGCGGTTGATCGGCACCAACTCGTCGCGGAGCACGTCAGTGGCGGCGTGGAGGCTGATTGCGAGGTTGACCTGCGGCAGTTCCTCGATCATGCGATCGATCCCCGGCACGACCCCCGACGTGCTGACCGTGATGTGGCGTGCGCCGATCCCGAGCCGGGCCGGGTCGTTCAGGAGACGCACGGCGGCGAAGACCCGGTCGGCGTTGTTCAGCGGCTCGCCCATCCCCATGAAGACGATGTTGTAGTGGCTGCGGCCACCTCCGGGTCGCCAATCGGCGCCAAGGGCGAGCCATGGAGCGCGATGCCAGTGCAGGACCTGGTCGACGATCTCCGCGGCGGTGAGCTGGCGGCCGAACCCCGCCTGGCCGGTGGCGCAGAAGGGGCAGGCGACGGCGCATCCCGCCTGCGAGCTGATACAGACGGTGGTGCGGCCGATCCCTGCGCGGGGGCCGGGGTACCGCATCAGAACCGACTCGATCCGCTGGCCGTCTCGCAGCTCGTGGACCGCCTTCGCGGTCAGTCCCCCGTCCGCCTCGAGGGTGTGGCTGCCGACGATCGAGGAGAAGGCGAAATCATCGGCCACGGCCTGCCGTAGGGACCGTGGGAGATCGGTCAGGTCGTCGAGGCTGGCAGCTGTCGGCCGATGGGCGCCGGCCAGCACCTGCTCAGCCCGATACGCGCGCTCACCGCGGGCGGCGAGCCACGCGGTGAGCGATGCAGGATCGACCTCGCTGATCGCCGGCCGTGTCCCGGCGAGTGCACGTTCAGTCACGACGCCCCATGATCAACATGAGGTAGTAGAGGAAGGTCAGCAGTGCCGCGAGCGCGGCCGCGACGTACGTCCAGGCGGCTGCCTTGAGAACCTCGCGTGCCCCAACCTGGCGCTCGCCCGAGATGCCGAGGCTGCTCACGAAGGCGAGCGCCTTGCCTGAGGCGCCGATCTCGACCGGCAGGGTCACGAAGGTGAAGATCACCGCGGCCCCGAATGCGATCAGCCCAACCACGGCGAGGCCCGTCAGGTTGAGCCAGAGGCCGGCGAGGATCATCCACGGAGCGAACCCAGAGCCAAGCTGGACCGCCGGCACGATCGCCTGGCGCGCCACCATCCACGGGTCGCGCTCGCGATCCTGGAGGGCGTGACCCACCTCGTGCGCGATCACGGCGGCGGAGGCCACGGAGAGGGTGCCGGAGCCCTGCGGGAATCCGACCGAGCGATCGGTCGGGTTGTACTGGCCGAGCTGGCGAGTCCCCGCCACGGCCGAGCTGACGCGCAACACCTTGCCACGCGGGTCGTAATGGTCGGTCAACTGACCGGGAACCGGCTCGATCCTGACATCGGTCAGGCCCTGCCCATCAAGCAGGCGGCGGGCGAAATCAAAGGCTGAGAGATCAATCCCGGAGTCGACCTTCGACCACCGGGCATAGGTTGAGCGAACGCGCCACGCCGCCCAACCGGTGATGGCGATGCTCGGCAGCATCACCAACAGGACGTACGGCAGAAGACCACCCATGGTTTTGTTGTGGCTACCTCCTTGGAAGCGGGCCGAGTATAGCCGAGCCTCCCTTGCCGCTCCGTGAAGGCGAGGTGAAGATGGCTACGCCGGAGCGGCGCCGCCGCCGAGTAGTACGTGCTCCCGCGGGAGGCCGCGACGCCATGCGTCGGCGGGCATGATCGCCCGGCCCTCGGGCTGGACGAGCTCCAGCGCGAGGGCACCCTGGCCACACGCTACGAGCGGCCACTCCCCCGGGAGGAGGGTGCCGACCAGCGGACCGTCAATCCCCGCTACAGGGTGGGCGCCCCGGATATGGAGCCGCTTGCCATCGAGGGTCGTCCATGCCCCCGGCCATGGCTGCAGGGCGCGGACCCGGCGGTCGACTACGGTGGCGCCCTGCCTCCAGTCGATCCATCCATCCGTCCGCCGGAACGGGCGGATCATCGTCGCCAGGCGTTCATCCTGGGGTGTGGTCGCGACGGCGCCCGCGGCCCATGCCCCGAGCTGAGGCGGGACCAGCTCGGCCGCGAGCTGCGCCAGCTGCTCCTCGAGCTCGGGCGTCGTCTCGCGCCCAGTGAGCGACACCGACCATGGGCCGACGACCGGCCCGGCATCGAGCTCGGTAGTCATGACCATCAGCGAGACACCGCCCTCCGGATCGCCGGCGAGGATCGTGGAGGCGACCGGCGCCGCGCCGCGGTGGCGCGGCAGGAGGGACGGGTGGACGTTGAGCGGAGGGCGCGGGGCGACCTCGAGCAGGTCTGGCGGCACAAGCTGGCCATAGGCGGCGAGCAGCAGGCCGTCTGGCGCGTAGCGGGTCAGGAGCGCCCTCCCCTCATCGGACCGTAGGCGACGCGGGGTCTGGACCGCGACCCGATGCTCGCGGGCCCAAGCCGCAACCGGGGACGGGCGCGTCTGCAGCCCACGGCCGGCGGGCCGATCGGGCTGGCTGATGACGAGCAGCTCGTCGCACAGCGCTGGGAG
>JBDTYC010000042.1:0-9508 GCA_040005815.1 Chloroflexota bacterium | reverse complement strand
CGATCACCGCGCACTGCAGCCCCAGGCAGAGGCCCAGGTACGGGACGCGCTGCTCCCGTGCCCAGCGGATGGCCCGGACCTTGCCCTCCACGCCGCGGTAGCCGAAGCCGCCGGGGACGAGGACGCCGGCGACACCCTTCAGCTCGTCGTCGACCTGCTCCTGCTCGATCCGCTCCAGGTGCTCGCTGCGGATCCAGCGCACCTTGACGTCGACGCGGTGGTGCAGGGCTGCGTGCTTGAGCGCCTCGGAGACGCTGATGTATGCATCGGGCAGCTCGGTGTACTTCCCGACGATGGCGATCTCGACCTCCGGCCGCGGCGCACGGATGCGCGCCACCAGGTCCTGCCAGTCGCGCAGGTCGGGCTCGCTGCCCGGGATCTCCAGCTCATGGGTGATCAGCTTGCCGAGTCCCGCGCGCTCGAGCTGGATCGGGACCTCGTAGATGCTGTTGGCCGTCTTGAGCGGAATCACGGCGTTGACGTCGACGTCGGTGAAGAGGGAGACCTTGTCGAGGATCTCATCGTCGATCGGCTCGTCGCTGCGCAGGATGATGACGTCGGGCTGGATCCCGATCCCGCGCAGCTCCTTGACCGAGTGCTGGGTCGGCTTCGTCTTCAGCTCACCGGTGGCGCCGATCTGCGGCAGCCAGGTGACGTGCACGTAGAGCACGTTGCGACGCCCGACGTCCTTGCGCATCTGGCGGATCGCCTCCAGGAAGGGGAGGCTCTCGATGTCACCCACGGTGCCCCCGACCTCGACCACCACCACCCCGTGGGAAGCGAGGCCGCTGGTCGCCACCGAGCCGGTCCCCTCGCGAGCGACGCGGGCGATTCGCTCCTTGATCTCGTTGGTGATGTGCGGGATGACCTGAACCGTCCCACCCAGATAGTCGCCTCGCCGCTCCTTTGCGATGACGCTCTGGTAGATGCGCCCGGTGGTGACGTTGCTCGCCTGCGAGAGGTTCTCGTCGATGAAGCGCTCGTAGTGGCCGAGGTCGAGGTCGGTCTCGGCGCCGTCGTCGGTCACGAACACCTCGCCGTGCTGGTACGGCGACATCGTCCCCGGATCGATGTTGATGTAGGGGTCGAGCTTCAGGATCGAGACGGGGATGCCGCGAGCCTTGAGGATCCGTCCGATGGAGGCGGCGGTGATGCCCTTGCCGAGGGAGCTGGTGACCCCGCCGGTCACAAAGACATACTTCGGCATCGCTCGGGTTCCCTCTGCCTCGTGGCTCAAGCGTGCCTTCGAAAAGGAACACGCGAGCACCGGACGCCAACGCCGTACTCGGGAGTTCAGTCTAGCGCACCCGGCCACCGGCTGTCCCCCGGACGCGCGATGATGAGCCGATGCCTGCTGCCCTTCGCCTGATCCACCCTGCGCCGACGGCGGCCGTGGTGGCGCTCACCGCCGCCCTGGGCGCGATCCTCGCCGGCCAGGCCGGCCTTCCGATCGACGAGCGGTGGCTGCTGACAGTGTTGGCGGTGGCGGGATCGCAGGTCTTCACCGGGGCGACGAACGACATCGCGGACCGTTTCAGGGACGCGACGGTGCGCCCAGAGAAGCCACTGCCGGCGGGCGATCTCAGCCTCAGCGCTGCCACCTGGATTGCTTCGATTGGACTCGCCGTGCAGCTCGTCGCGTCCTGGCGAACCGGCTCCCTGCCCTTGGTCATCGGATCGGTTGCGTCGGCATCGGCGCTGGCCTACAACCTGGCGCTGTCGCGCACGCCGTTCTCGCCGCTCCCCTACGTGGTGAGCTTCGGGTTGCTCCCGGTCTGGATCGCCGCCGGGGTCGGGGTGCCGATCGAGCGGGTGCTGCCTGCGATCCCGCTGGTGGCGCCGTTTGCGATGGCGGCGCACCTCGCCAACACGCTGCGAGACTATGAGGCGGACGCCGCGGGGGCCTCGCGCAGCCTGGCGCAGGTGCTCGGCAGGCGCGCCAGTCGGTTCCTGGCCGCTGGATTGGCACTCGCCGTTGGCCTCGGGGTGGGCGCCGCGCTGCTGATCGGCGGGCGTGCCACGGCCGGGAGCGTGGTGCTGGGGATCATCGGGTTGGCGGCGATTGCCCAGGGCCTGCCGAGCGAACGGCGACTCTGGTACGGGATCCTGGTGGCCGCGGTCTGCTGGACAGCGGCCTGGGGGCTGAGTACCGGCTAGACGGCGTCCTCGATCTCGAGGTCGTTCTCGTCGCTCTCTTCGGTCAGCTTGAGCCAGACGAAGAGGCCGGCAAGCACGGTGAGCGGGATGATGATCATCGCGGCTAGGAGCGCCGCGATGGTGACGAACAGGATCTTGAATAGCTTCATGCCACGGTCTCCCCGTCAGGTGACCCGGATTCCCGGGCGGGTCTGTTTCTCTGTCCTGGTGCTGTGTCGATCATACCCATGATGTCGTCCCTGGTGAATTCGACGAGCTGGTGGCCCATCCGTGTCGCGCCCGACCCGAGCATCAACAGCCGCAGGACGAACGCGCCCTCCTGCTCGAAGAGGAAGACGTCGCGCGGCTTGTTGAGATCGATGTAGGCGCCGATGACTCGCATCGCCTGCTCGTAGTAGTTCGCGATCTCGGCGTGCGGGGTGTCGGTAGCTATGCTGCCGCGGTTGGTCTCCGCGACCTCCATCAGCTCGGCGATCTCGTCGTCGGGCAGCTCCCGCGTGACCTTGATCAGCGTCATCTCGGACTCGGTCCGCGCTCCCGCCACCGGCATCGCCATACCCTGCAGGATGAAGCCGGCATCGAGCTCGAGCAGGAGGAGCTCCTTGATCCGCTCGCGGTCGACGTACGCGCCGATGCTGCGGAAGACCTCTTCCCAGCCCTGGCGCGGGCTCCCCTCGTAGATCCGCATCCGACTCTCCAGCTGCCGTGTCGCGGCCCGGTCCGGGCGAGACGCAGGATACCAGCCGTTGTATCTGTTTCAGCTCAGGCGGGGCTCGTTCCCTGCACCTCGGCGAGCGCAACGGCGATGCGGGCCGCCATCCTGGCGTTGTTGACGATCAGGCCGATGTTGGTCCTGAGGGTGCGACCCCCGGACAGATCGGCGGCCCGGCCAAGGATGAACGGCGTCACGGCGCCGCCGCGAATGCCCCGCTCCATGGCGTCGGTGTTCGCGGTATCGATCCACCCGGCGATCTCGGCGACGGGAATCGCCATGTCCGGCGGCGGCGGCTGGACGAAGAGGATGCCGCCGGACCCGTCGATGGCCAGGTGCATTGCGAGGACCGCGGCTGCCTCGGTCGGTGACTCGACCCGATGCGCCAACCGCAGCCCCGAGGTGGTGCTGTAGAAGGCGGGCAGCTCATCGACTTCGATGCCGATGACCGGCACCCGACGCGTCTCTAGCAGCTCGAGCGTGGCAGGCAGGTCCAGGATCGACTTCGCTCCGCTGCAGACAACCGCGCAGTGGGTGGCTGCGATCTCGTCGATGTCGCCGCTGATGTCGAAAGAGGTCGCTGCGCCGCGGTGGACGCCGCCAATTCCCCCGGTGGCGAGGACAGGGATCCCGGCCATGGCGGCGATGCGCATCGCGGCGCTCACCGTCGTGGAGGCCAGCTGCCTGCTGGCGAGGAGCGGCGCCAGATCGCGCGAGCCCGCCTTGCCGGCGGCGTTGCGCGGGTCGGCCAGTCGCTCGAGGACCGTCGCGGGCGCCCCGATCAGAAGCATTCCACCATCAACGGCGGTGGTCGCCGGGATCGCACCCTCATCGCGGACGGCACGCTCCGACGCGAGCGCGGTCTCGAGGTTGTGTGGCACGGGCAGTCCCTGGGCGATGAGGCTGGACTCGAGCGCTACGACTGCGCGGCCCGTGGCGAGCGCGGTTGCGACCTCGTCCGAGATCGCGAGCCGTGGCGAGGCGGTCATCGAGCAGCGGGCTCTGCGGCGATCGTGCCCTGGGCACCGAGCACGCGCGAGACCATGCCGCCATCCCGGGTGCCGCGCTCCATCGCCTCGCGAAGGGTCGTCGGGTCGGGCGGCCAGCCGCCCATCGAAAGCCGAACGATCAAGGCGGCCACGTACGCGTCCCCGGCGCCGGTCGCATCAAGCACGGCGGCCGCCGGCTCCACGGCGGGAACAGAGATCGCGAAGCCAGGCCCTGCGGCGGCGGAGCCCGCCGCGCCCCCGGTGACGACCGCGATCGCCGCGGGGAAGGCCCGAGCCATGGCAGCAGCGGCCGCGAGGAGCGAGGGCAGCCGCTGGCAGAGGAGCGCGCCAGCCTCATCCCGCCCCAGGATCAGCAGGGCGACGTGTGCCGATGCCAGCCGCCGGCGCACCCGTTCGGCGAGGGCAAAGTCATCGGGCAATGAGCCGCCCGCGGCACTCACTGTGGTTGTCGATGGGAGGGAGCGGAGGACCTCGGCCAGGGCATCACCGGTTGCGTCGTCCGCAACGACGTAGCCGGAGCAGTGCACCCACCCCGCGCCCGCGCAGACCGCTCGCAACGCTCCCGGATCAAGGGTGACGCGGTCGGACAGCATCGTCCGCTCGCCTGTGACGTCGAGCATCGAGATCACCACGCCGCTCCGCTGCGCGGGGAGTCGAGTCACCGCCACGCCATCGGCCTCGAGTGCGGCGAGGAGCAGGCCGCCGGGCGCGTCGTCGGCGATGGCGGTGGCCAGTCGAACGTCAATCCCGGCTCGCGCCAGGCGAACTGCCACGTTGGCACCCTGACCTCCCGGGGCAAGCGAGATCGCGGCGGGGACGTCACCGCCAGCTCGTGGGGCCTCAGCCGGGCGGACGGTCACGTCCAGGGTGGAGTCGCCGATGACCGTGATCGGCATCAGCCGCGCATCACCACGGCCGCCGTGTCGCGTAGCCCTCATCGGGGGGATGCCAGAAGGCGACGAGTGGATCGGCGAGGCGCCAGCACAGCCAGACCGGCTCGCCGTCCCGGTCGCCGGGGAAGTCGACGAGGCCCATCTCGAGGTCGCGCAGCTCGACTCCCATCTCGCTGAGGTGCATCAGCAGGGTGCGCATCCCCTCGCGGATATCAGCCGTCTCGGCCTCCTGGCGACTCGCTGCGGCGGCACTGTCGGGTCCGCCGTTGGCGTCAAGCTGGCGGTGCATCTCGGCGTGGGAGACATCCAGCAGCCGCTGCTGCACCGCGAGCTGCAGGAGCACCGCGCGCACCTGCGGAATGAGCGCGTTGGCCTCGTCGATGGTGTAAATGCGGCGCTCGTCTGCCATGGCCGATCGATGGTAGCAGGACCCTCCCGGGGGCCCGCCTCTGGTAGGATCGGGGCCGCTTCAGCTGCGGGCCTGCTCCGCGCCGCGACGGCGCCCGCGATCCTTTCGCAGGAGGGCGTCAGCCATCACCGATGGCAGATCAGACGCGCCGTCACAGCGGCCCGAATCCCGAGGACGTGCCCAGCGGGCTGGATCCGTACACCGAGTTCGATGATTTCGACCTGCCCGCGTACGTCGGTCGGACGAGCTTCCACAAGCTTCCGGAGCTGACGAACGCGGCGGCCCTTGCCGCACGACGCCCCGACGTCGCGATCGTGGGCGCTCCCTTCGACGACGCCGTAAGCCATCGGCCCGGCGCCCGATTCGGTCCACGCGCGATCCGCGCGGCGCATTACGACGCCGGCTCGCCGAACTCGCTGCAGCTCGGGATCGAGCCATTCGAATGGATCGACGTGGTGGATGCCGGGGATGCCCCGGTGACGCCCGCCAACATCGAGCGCGGCCACGCGGTGATCCGCCGCAAGGTGCTCGAGGTTGCGCAGGCCGGCGCGATCCCGATCGTGCTGGGCGGCGATCATTCGATCACCTACCCGTCTGCGTCCGCCGTGGCGGAGTCGATCGCCCCGAAGCGCCTGGGGATGGTCCATTTCGACGCCCACGCCGACGCCGCCAACAGCACCTGGGGCGTGCTGGCCTCGCACGGCACCCCGATGCGGCGCCTGATCGAATCGGGCGCCATCGAGGGCCACAACTTCGTCCAGGTCGGACTGCGCGGCTACTGGCCGCCCCCCGAGGTCCTCGATTGGATGAAGCAGCACGGCCTGCGCACCCATCTCATGACCGAGATCGAGGAGCGCGGTGCCGAGGCGGTCGTGGCCGATGCGATCGCCGAGGCGCTCGACGGGCCCGAGCTCATCTACCTGTCCATCGACATCGACGTCATCGATCCGGGCATGGCGCCGGGTACCGGCACACCGGAGCCGGGCGGGATGCTATCGCGGGAGCTGTTGCGAGCGATCCGCCAGATCGTGGGGGCGGTGGAGCTGGCCGGGATGGACGTCGTCGAAGTGGCGCCGGCCTACGACGTCAGCGACATCACGGCCGCGGTCGCTCACCGCTGCGTGATGGAGGCGATCAGCGCGCTCGCCGCCAAGCGGCGCGCGGCGGGCGGCGCCGCGCGACCCAGCGGGCGCACGAGAGACGGCTAGCCGGTCACCGTGAAGGTGGCCTCGGCCACGGGGGTGTCGTTCCGCTCGACCTTGATCGTGTAGTTCCCCACCGCCAGGCCGCTGAACCGGAAGCGGGCCCAGCCATTGCACGAGTTGCCGCAACCAATCGATCCGAGGGCCAGGCTGCCATCGCCGACGGACGTCCCTCCCGAGTTGACGACGGTGACCGAGAGCACATCGGCGTCGTTGCCCTTCCGGAAACCGATCCAGACCCAGACCGATCCGTTGCTGACGGTTGCCCCGCTCGAGTTGCATCCATCCTGGCTGGTCGGCTCTTCCGCGCACGGCTCGGTACGCGCGCTGAACCCGTCGGGAAGCGGGACCGGCGTTGCCCCGGTGGGAAGCGGCGTCACTGCGGGCAGCGAAGGTTGTGTCGAAGCGGTGGCGCTCAACTCGGGCGTGGTGCTGGGCGCCACCGAGATCTGCGGCGTCGGCGACGGCGACCCGACCGCCACTCCGCCTGAGAAGAGGCCGGCCATCACCGCCCCGACCCCGATTGCGAGGATGCCGAGGAGCACGAAGCCGCCGATCGCCAACGGGCTCATGCCAGGCCCGGAGCCCCGCCTGCCCCAGTCGTCGTTGGCGGGTGGGTAGCGGTAGTCGTAGGGCTCGGCGGGGTCGTATGGCTGCTCGGGCTCGTCGTACTGATCGACCGGCGGCGGCGGTGGGATGACCGGCGGCGGCGGTGGGGCGGCTCGCACGACCACCGGTGGCGGGGCGGGAGGAGGAGCTGCGATGCGCTCCCTGAAGACTCGCGGCGGCGGCGGGACGGCTACCGGGGGAAGTGGGGGCGGCTCGGCGATCGGTGGTGGAGCGACCGGTCGCTCATCGAACTCCGGAGGCGTGTAGTCGACGTGCGGCGCTCCCTGGGCTGCCTCGGCGCCCGGCAGTAAGAGCTCGTCCTCGGGCTCCGGCCGGAACGGCTGGTAGGCCGATTGTCCCGCGGCGTAGGGCTCGCCGACCGTCGAGCCGCGCCGGAACGCGGCATCTCCCGGGCGGTGGATGCGGATTCGATCCTGCAGCTCTTCGCGATCCAGGCCACGAGGCCTGGCTCGGGCCGATGCCGGAATCGCGGTGCCGCACTGGGTGCAGAAGACGCCGGGCGGCGTGGACCGATGGCAGGTCGGGCACCGGATCTGCCCGGGGAGGGGGGTGGACATACCGCCGCAGGGTACCGCAGCGAACCCAACGTCCGCCAGCAGGCGACCGGGCGACGGCCATGGGCCGCGGTGAGCCGCCCCTAGGCGCCGGGACGTTTCCATTGGGTGCCATCGGCGAAGCGCTCCCGCTTCCAGATGGGGAGGCGCTCCTTGATCGCTTCGATGACGAACCGATTCGCCTCGTACGCCTCCGAGCGATGCGGCGCAGCCGTCACGATTGCCACCGCCGCCTCGCCGATCGGCACGAGGCCGGTCCGATGCACCACCGCCGCGACGCTCCCGGGCCACCTCGCTTCCGCCGTCGCGACGATCTCGGCCAGGACGGAGGTGGCCATCTCCGGGTAGGCCTCGTACTCAAGCTCGAGCACCTCGCGGCCGTCATCGGCTCGGTTGCGGGCTCGGCCCACGAAGGTCACGAGCGCCCCGTGCCCCGTCGAGGCCACGGCAGCCTCGAGTCGCTGGATGTCAA
This sequence comes from Chloroflexota bacterium, assembly GCA_040005815.1. Lineage (GTDB taxonomy): Bacteria > Chloroflexota > Limnocylindria > QHBO01 > QHBO01 > CF-167. The sequence goes on along the minus strand of JBDTYC010000042.1, from coordinate 1,469 downwards.
TCACCGCATCGGTCAGGCCGCTTGGTCCCCCGCCGCTCACCGGAGGAAGGAACGCAAGCTGATCTCCATGCGCCAGGGGCGCCTCCCACGATGCATACGCGCCGTTCTGGGCAGCGCGCACGAAGGGCCGATGCGGGCCCAGCCCGGGATGGAGATCCGCGAGTGCGGTCCACGCATCTTCAAGCACCGCGCCAGGTCCGAGGGTCAGCGTGGCTCGATCCCCCACCAGCTCGCGGAGCGTGGCAAAGCAGCGGACGGTGACATCCATCGACTTCAGACCGGCACGCCAGTCAGGTAGGCGAGGCTGGCGCCCGCGATGGATCCGGCCATCACCAGCGCCAGGCCGATGTACAGCAGCCCGGTGCTCGCCTGGAGAGATGCGGCACGGCTCGCGAGGAGTGCCAGGACGGTGATCCCGATCGGCAGGAGGATGCCGGCCACCAGGCGCAGCCAGGTGAGCCAGCCGATCGGGCCTCCAAGCGGTCCGCTGCTGACCGCGGTCACGGCCACGACGAAGAGGAGCGCCTGGAGCCCGAGCGATGCCAGCAGCAGCCACATCATCCGGCGCAGCGGCGTCGGCGAGAGCTTGGGCGTGACCAGGTACCAGTGCCCGAGCAGCATCGCGGCGGTGACCGCGCCGAGCGCGACGGCCACCAGCATCAGCTGTGCGGCGAAGAGCGGCGCGCTGAGCGTGCCACCTGCCACCGCCAGGGCAGCCAGCGAGAAGATGCCGGCCGATCCGGCGGCGAGGGCGAGCCCGCTGCGCGGCAGCCTCGCAATTGACGCCACCAGGTAGGCGACGGTCAGGGCGGCCACGGCCCAGACCACTCCACGGCGGAGGTCGGCTGTGGCATCGACGGCGGGCGTTGTCACCAGGTTGAGCTCCGAGAGGAGCAGCACCCCCGCGCAGATCGTCAGCACCCCGGCCATGAAGAGCCGATAGCCACGGGTCGTACCGCCAAGAAGCTCGGTGCCGCCCACCACGAGCAGCGATCCAGAGGTGAGGGCCGACCAGAAGATCCAGTTGACGTACGGGAGCGCCTCGAGATCCATCGGCTTCGCCTCAGCGAACGAGGCTGCCGGTCAGCCCGATCTCGACCCAGCCATCGGCGCTGACCCGGACCGGGAAGACCTCGACCGGCTCGGTCGCCGGCGGGACGACCGCCTCGCCGGTACGCAGGTCGAAGCAGCCGCCGTGCCAGGCGCAGACCAGCACCTCGTCGCGTGGGTCGAACCCAGCCTCCGACAGCGGGAAGTCCTTGTGCGAGCAGTTGTTCTGGACCGCGTAGAAGGTCCCCGCGTGTCGCACCAGCACCACCGGCTGCCCGTCAATCTCGACTGGGATCAGTTCGCCATCGCGCAGCTCGGAAGCCGGAAGGACGCGGGCATAGCGAATCGCGACGTTGGCCGGCGCCGCGGCCAGGTCCGGCATCTGTGGCCTACAGCGGCCGGGCGAACGCCAGCAGGCG
>JBDTYC010000041.1:0-9531 GCA_040005815.1 Chloroflexota bacterium | reverse complement strand
AGACCCAGACCCCGACCCAGCGCAACGGCGAGCGCGGACGCGCCGTCGATGCCGCGATCACGCAGATCGAGAAGCAGTTCGGCCGCGGGGCGATCATGCGCCTCGGCGACAAGGGCGCAAAGATGGCCGTGGAGGTCGTGCCAACCGGCTCGATCGCACTCGACCTGGCGCTTGGCGTGGGCGGTGTCCCGCGCGGCAGGATCACGGAGATCTTCGGGCCCGAGTCAAGCGGCAAGACGACCCTCTGCTACCACATCGCCGCCAATGCGCAGCGAGCCGGCGGGATCGTGGCCTTCATCGACGCCGAGCATGCCCTCGACCCAAGCTACGCGAAGAACGTCGGGCTCAACGTCGATGAGCTCCTCGTCTCGCAGCCGGATACGGGCGAGCAGGCGCTCGAGATCGCAGAGACGCTCATCCGGAGCAACGGGGTCGACGTCGTCATCATCGACTCGGTGGCTGCCCTGGTGCCGCGCGCGGAGATCGAGGGCGACATGGGGGACAGCTTCATGGGCCTCCAGGCTCGGCTGATGAGCCAGGCGCTCCGCAAGCTGACCGGCGCCATCAACCGCAGCAACACCGCCCTGATCTTCACGAACCAGCTGCGCGAGAAGATCGGCGTAATGTTTGGCAACCCCGAGACGACGCCGGGTGGGCGCGCGCTGAAGTTCTACTGCTCGGTGCGGCTGGACATCCGCCGGATCGAGACCCTCAAGACCGGGGCGGGGGACGCCATCGGCTCGCGGACCCGCGTGAAGGTGGTCAAGAACAAGGTCGCGAGCCCGTTCCGGCTGGCCGAGTTCGACATCATGTACAACGAGGGGATCAGCCGCGAGGGCGGCCTCCTGGACGTCGGCATCGCGGCCGGCCTCCTCTCCAAGACCGGGGCCTGGTTCAACTACGGCGAGACTCGTTTGGGCCAGGGACGCGAGAACTCGCGCGAGTTCCTCAAGGCGCACCCGGAGCTGGCCGACCGCATCGAGTCGGAGATCCGCGGCAAGGTGGCCTCGATTGAGGTCGGGGTCGAGGGGATCCCCGAGGCGGAGTAGGAACCACCACCTCCGACATGCATCGGCGTCGCCGCAGATCGATCCCCGAAGGCGAGCGCGTTTCACCGGATCCTGAAGCGGCGATGGACATCGCGGTCCGCTTCCTCGGCACGCGGCCGAGAACGCGCTGGGAGCTCGAGCGACGCCTCCGGCGGTCCGCCACCCAAGCCGATGTGATCGCCGCGACGCTTGATCGGCTGGCGGCGATGGGCTACGTCGATGACACCGCCTTTGCCCGATGGTGGGCCGAGCAGCGCGACCGGCACGCGCCGCGTGCACGACGCATGGTCGAGGCGGAGCTGCGAGAGCATGGCGTGCCTCGCGACATCCTCGAGCAGCTGCGGGGTGGTGAGCTGGCAGAGCCAAAGCTCGACGGGGAGGCGCTGCCGGGCACCGAGCGCGAACGGGCGCGCGCCGCCCTCGACCGGCACCTCCGCAGTCGACCGCTGCCATCCGATCCGAAGGCGATCCAGCGGATCGGAGCCTTTCTGATGCGTCGTGGATTCGACCCTGACACGGTTCGTGCCACCCTCCGCACGGCTGCGGCAGGACGTGCTCCCGGCGGGAGTCCTCCTGGGCCAGATGACCTCCGGGACGAAGGTAGGTAGCGTCCGCCGCAGGTGGCGAAGCGATTCAAATCAGGCGACGGCCTGAAGAAGGCAAACCCATCGCGAGGTCAGACCCGATGGGCCGCACCATCGCCGAGGAGAACGCAGCCTAACCTCTCGCGCTACCCTGCTGCGGATGCGCTACGCCCTCATGACCGAGCCCCAGCAGGGTCTCAGCTACGACGAGATCCTGGCCCTCGCGGGCACCGCCGAGTCGGCGGGCCTGGAGGCCTTTTTTCGATCCGACCACTACGCCTCATTCCCCGGTGCCGCCGGCCTGCCAACGACCGATGCCTGGGCCACGCTGGCCGGGCTGGCACGGGACACGAGCACGATCCGGCTCGGCTCGCTTGTCTCGCCGGTCACGTTCCGCATCGCCGGCGCGTTCGCAAAGCAGGTTGCCACCGTCGACGAGATGAGCGGGGGCCGGGTGGAGGTCGGGATGGGAGCCGGCTGGAACGAGGAGGATCACGCACAGCTCGGGATCCCATTCCCGCCGCTCAAGGAGCGCTACGACCGCCTGGAGGAGTCGCTCGCCATCGTCCACGGACTGTGGACTCAGCCGGACGGCTGGAGCTATCCCGGGGCAATCTGGCAGGTCAGCGACGCCCTCTTCCGACCGAGGCCAGAGGACGCCGGACGACGCCACCCGACCCTGATCCTGGGCGGCGAGGGCGGCCCGCGGATGGCGCGCCTGGTGGCGACCTACGCCGACGAGTTCAACCGCACCTCCGCCTCGCCCTCCAACGTCCGGGAGGCGTACGCCCGGGTGCGGGCTGCCTGTTCGACCGCGGGTCGCGACCCCGACTCTGTCATCCTCTCGGCGATGGTCGGGGTCCTGGTCGCGGACTCGGAGAGCGAGATGCGAGATCGGCTTCGGCAGCAGGTCTCCGTGGTCGGGAGCAGCAGCAGCGCAGACGAATGGCTCGCCGAGCGACAGGGTCGCTGGATCATGGGGACGCCCGACCAGGCACGAGAGCGAATCGAGGACTTCGCCGCGGCCGGCGTGCAGCGCCTCATGCTCCAGGACTTCCTGCCTCGCGACCTCGAGATGGTGACCCTGCTGGGGCGCATCGCCGCCAGCTGACCCGTCGCAGGTCATTGCCAGGCGCTTGCGCTACACTCCGCCAACGAAGGTCTGCGGGCCGATGGACGACCGGGACTGACGATCGTGATGAGCATTTGACGCGCGCTGCCTGAGCGGCGCGAGAGCGCCCAGAGGGGCTCCCAAAGCGGAGGAGCCGATGCCTGACAGCATTGTCCTCGTGGCGGCCGCCGCCGCCCTGATCAGTGGGATCGCAATCGGATACCTGTCCCGCCGCTTCCTGGCGGCGACCAGCGTCAAGCACGCCGAGAGCTACGCCGAGCGGCTCGTGACTGATGCGCGCGCCAAGCAGAAGGAGATCGTCCTCGAGGGGAAGGACGATGCGCTGAAGGTTCAACGCGCAGCCGAAGCTGAGGCGCGCGAGAAGCGCACCGACCTGCAGCGCCAGGAACGCCTCCTGCTCGACCGATCCGAGGGGCTGGATCGCAAGGTCGAGTCACTGGAGCGGCGTGAGGTCGCATTCGAAGAGCGGCAGCGCGAGGTCGACGCCGAGAAGGCGCGCCTGGCAGAGCTCCAGCAGCAGCAGCTGGTCGAGCTTGAGCGGGTGAGCGGCCTGAGCGCCTCGGAGGCCCGGCAGAGCCTGATCCAGCTCATCGTGGACGAGGCGCAGGCAGAGGCACATCAGCAGGTTCGCGATATCGAGCGGCGGGCGATCGAGGAGGGCGAGGAGCACGCGCGACGGGTTCTCACCACCGTGATGCAGCGAATCGCCGCCGACCACACCTCGGAGGCCACGGTCACCGTGGTGCCGCTCCCATCGGAGGAGATGAAGGGCCGCATCATCGGTCGCGAGGGTCGCAACATCCGGGCCCTCGAGCAGGCCACCGGCGTCGACCTCATCATCGACGACACGCCAGAGGCGGTGGTCCTGTCGGGCTTCGATCCCGTGCGGCGCGAGGTGGCGCGCATGGCGCTCACCAAGCTCATCAGCGACGGTCGCATTCACCCTGGGCGGATCGAGGAGACGGTCGCGAAGTGCCGCGCCGAGATCGAGGTCGTGATGCGCCAGGCGGGGGAGCAGGCAGCCTACGACGCCGGCGTGCCAGGACTCCATCCCGAGCTCATCAAGCTCCTCGGCCGGCTGAAGTACCGCACGAGCTACGGCCAGAACGTCCTGAACCACTGCGTCGAGACGGCGCGCCTCAGCGGCCTGCTGGCGGCGGAGATCGGCGCCAACATCCCCGAGTCCAAGAAGGGCGGCCTCCTGCACGACATCGGCAAGGCGATCGACCACGAGGTCGATGGACCGCACGCGCTCATCGGCGGCGACATCGCCAAGCGCTACGGCGTGAATCCGGTTGTCTGCAATTGCATCGCCGCGCACCACCAGGAGGTGGAGCAGGAGTCAACCGAGGCAACCGTGGTGCAGATCGCGGATGCGATCAGCGCCTCCCGGCCGGGGGCGCGTGGCGAGTCACTCGACAACTACGTGAAGCGCCTCGATGACCTCCAGCAGATCGCCCTCACCTTTCCCGGGGTTGAGCGTTGCTACGCCATCCAGGCCGGGCGCGAGATCCGCATCCTGGTCCGCCCCGAGGAGATGGACGACATGGCGTCCAGCCGCCTCGCCAGGGATGTGGTCAAGAAGATCGAGGAGCAGCTCCAGTATCCCGGCCAGATCAAGGTGACCGTGATCCGTGAGACGCGCGCAGTCGACTACGCGCGATGACTGAGCGCACCGCGCTGCTGCGGTGCATGGTCATCGGCGACATCATCGGCAAGCCTGGGCGGCTCGCGGTGGTCGGCAGCCTGGGCGAGATGCGCGACGAGCTCGATCTCGACCTGGTGGTCGCGAACGGCGAGAACCTGGCGGCCGGCGCCGGCCTCACCCCCAGCCTGGCGGAGGAGCTGTTTGCCAATGGCGTGGACGTCATCACCAGCGGCAACCACATCTGGGACAAGCGCGAGATCTACGACTACCTCGACAGCGGCCGGCCGGTGCTCCGCCCGCTCAACTATCCCGATGACGCCCCCGGCCGCGGATGGCTGCTCCACACCCTGCCCGATGGCGACCGGGTGGCGGTCGTCAACGTCATGGGCCGTGTCTTCATGAACCAGCTCGACTCGCCGTTCGTCGCCATGGACAGCCTCCTCGATCAAGCCGCCGAGCCGCTGCCGGCGCTGCGCATCGTGGACTTCCATTGCGAGATCACCAGCGAGAAGAACGCCATGGGCTGGCACCTCGACGGCCGCGTCAGCGCGGTGGTTGGCACGCACACCCACGTGCCGACCGCAGACGCCCGCGTCCTGCCGAAGGGGACCGCCTACATCAGCGACATCGGGATGACCGGGCCGCGCGACTCGGTGATCGGCTTCTCGCTGGAGACCGTGCTGCCACGATTCCTGACCCATCTGCCGACCCGCTTCGCCGTCGCCGATGGGCCGGTAAGCTTCAACGCGGTACTGATCGAGGCGGAGCGGGGGAGCGGTCATGCAACCTCGATCACCCAGCTCCAACGCCTGATCGAGGTCTGACGCAGGGTCAGATGCCGGACTCCTCGCCGATCGCGGCCATCGTCGGTCCCACTGGCTCGGGCAAGACGGAGCTCTCGCTGGCCCTGGCGGCACGCCTGCCAGTCGAAATCCTGGTCGCGGACTCGCGCCAGGTTTACCGCGGGATGGACATCGGCACCGCCAAGCCCGATGCCGCCGCGCGCAACGCTGTCCCACATCACCTGCTCGACCTGGTGACGCCCGGCGAGCCATTCAGCGTCGCCGTCTGGGCTGATGCGGCGCGGCGCGTGCTGCCCGAGGTCCAGGCGCGTGGCAGGCTGCCGCTGGTGGTCGGTGGCAGCGGCCTCTACCTCGCGGCGCTGCTGGACGGTTACGTTTTCGGGACCGCGCCGCGTCCGGAGCATCGGGCCCAGCTGGACCACGAGCTGGTGACCGTGGGTGTCGCCGTCCTCGCTGCTCGCCTCGAGGCAATCGATCCGGCAACCGCCGCCCGCACCGATCTGCGCAACCCGCGACGGGTCGTACGCGCACTCGAGCGCGCCGCCGCCCCACAGAGACCGGCGACACCGCTGACACGGCCATGGGGCGGCCCGACGAGGCTGCTCGGCGTCAGCCGGCCGCCCGACGTCCTCAATCGACGCATCGATGAGCGGGCGGAATGGCTCTTCGCGAATGGTCTGCTGGCCGAGGTGCATGCCCTCCTCGACGCTGGCCACGACCCGACCAAGGGGCCGCTCACCAGCCATGGCTACGGCGAGGCGGCGCGCCACCTGGCGGGGGAGTGGTCGCTGGAGGAGGCCGTGTCGATCACCGCGCGCCGCACCCGACAATACGCCAAGCGGCAGCGAACCTGGTTCCGAAGAGATCGGCGGATCACGTGGCTGGCCGCCGGCGACGGCCCGGCCGATGACGCGACCCTGGTGATCGAGGCGCTGGGGCTGTTGGTTGGGCTGCGGGCCGAGGTCGCGCCGACCTAGGCGGCGGGGTTGGCCAGCCCGATCTTGCGACGCCAGGCGTCGAGATCGGGGTCCTCTGATTCGACGATGGGGCGGGCCTGACGGTCCGCAGCGCGCTTCAGCTTCTTCTCGCCGGTCCAGTCGGGGAGCGGACCCGGCTTGCTGAAGAGGAAGCCCTGGGCCGCGGTGACGCCCAACGCAGTCAGCTGCTCGACCTGCTCCTCATGCTCGACCCCTTCACCGATGATCAGCGCACCGGTCCGGCTGGCAAAGGCCACGATCGACTCGACCACCGCGCTCGACGCGGCACTATTCGAGCTGCGCTGGATGAGGGCGAGGTCGACCTTGACGACGTCGAAATGCAGGTCGCTCAGTAGCTTCAGGCCCGAGTTGCCCGAGCCGAGGTCATCGGCGGCGATGCGAATGCCGGCGCTGCGGCACGTGTCGAGCTTGAGACGGACCCGCTCCAGATGGGCGATCGGCTGCTGCTCGGTGAGCTCCATGACCAGCCGTTCGGGCGGGAAGTCGTAGCGGGCCAGGATGTTGAGCATCGCCGCGGCGGTGAACTCGGGCGCCTCGACCGTGCGCGGCGACAGGTTCACGCTCAGGAACAGCTCCTTCGGCATCTTGGCGGCGGCGGCCACGATCGTCTCCACGCAGGCCAGGTCGAGGCGCACCACGTGTCCGCTCTGCTCTGCCGCGCGGAACATGCTGGTCGGATCGGAGTACGGCGCCGGCGGAAGCGGCCGGATCAGCCCTTCGTAGCCGAGTGTCCCGCCGCTGGCCAGGTCGACGATCGGCTGGAAGACCGGACGGAGCAGCTTCTGCTCGATCACTTCGGCAACGGCAGCCGATGTGCCGGCCGCGGTGGCCTCGACTTCCTTCGCCGGGTCGAAGACGAGCACCTCCGTGCGTCCGCCGTGCTTGGCGGCATGCAGGGCCGTGTCGGCCTGGGCATAGAGCTGCGTTCGGGTCGTGGCTGGATTGGGCAGGCTCGAGACCCCCGCCGAGAAGGAGAGCGGCTTGACCTTCGGGTCACGGACGTTGGGCTGCAGGGCCGAGACAAGGAGCCGTCGTGCAACGATGTGCGCGGCATCGGGGTCGGTGTGCGGCAGGAGGAGCGCGAACTCGTCACCGCCGATCCGGAACGATCGGTCGACCTTGCGCAGCACGGACCCGACCAGCTTTCCGAACGAGGCAAGCGTCTGGTCGCCGACGGCGTGCCCGGCGCTGTCGTTCAGCTGCCTGAACTCGTCCAGGTCGATGAGCACGAGCGAGACCGGCACCTCGTAGCGGGTTGCGCTCTCGATCTGGCTGTCGAGCTCCTCCTGGAAGGCGCGGTGGTTGCCAAGGCCGGTCAGCGGGTCGCGCAGCGCGTCGGCCACCGCCTCCTGGTAGCGAACCTGCAGGTCGGCGCGCGAGCGGGTCAGCGGACGGATGACGAGGGCGGCGAGGCCGCCGGCGGTCAAGCTTGCGCCGAGAGCGATGGCGACCGCGGCACGCAACAGGCTGTCGGGGAGCGCGGCCGTGAGCGTGGACTCAGCGACGATGCTCAGCAGGGCACCACCAGCTAGCGGGACGAGCATTCGAGCCGCCATGCTCGCTGGTGTCGGGAGGCCTACCTTCGTGCCGCCTTCGGGCTGCACGCTCGCGTCGGTCACCAAATCCTCCTGTGGCAGAGCAATGAACAGATGTATCGCAGAACAAGGTGGTTGGCGCCTTAGGCAATAAGTACCGCTCGCCCAGCCGGGACGCGGAGGCCGCCATGAAGGCCTCGGCTACCATGGGGCCCCAGATGCCCTCGCACCCTTCCTTCACGGACCTCACCGCGCCCGAGGAGCGCGCCTTCCTGATCGGCCTGGACGATCCGGGAGACGGCCGCTGGCCAATCGAGCGCAGCCTCGCCGAGCTCGCAGCGCTGGCCGAGACGGCCGGTGCAGTGGTGGTCGGGAGCGCTTCGCAGCGTCGCAATCAGCCCGATCCGGCGTCGTACTTCGGGAAGGGACGGGCCGCCGACCTGGTCGACGAGCGCGCGGCCACCGGCTTCAACCTGCTGATCGTCGACGACGAGCTGGCACCGAATCAACAGCGAGCCCTCGAGAAGCTCCTCGACTGCAAGGTGCTCGATCGTTCGGCGCTGATCATCGACATCTTCGCGCGCCACGCCACGACGCGCGAGGGGAGGCTCCAGGTCGAGCTCGCCGCGCTCGAATACCACCTGCCCCGCCTGACGCGCCTCTGGACCCATCTCTCGCGCACCGGCGGCGGGATCGGCACCCGCGGCCCCGGCGAGAGCCAGCTCGAGACCGACCGTCGCCTCATCCGCGACAAGATCCGAAAGGTGCGCTCCGAGCTAGAGGACGTGAAGCGCCAGCGAGCCACTGCCGCTCGTCAGCGTGAACGCTCGGAGGTCGCGACGGTCGCGTTGGTCGGGTACACCAACGCCGGCAAGAGCACCCTCCTGAACCGATTGGCCAGCGCGGACCTGTTCGTGGCCGACATGCTCTTCGCCACGCTCGACCCGACCAGCCGCCGGGTCACCCTGCCGTCGGGGCAGCGGATCGTCGTCACCGACACGGTCGGCTTCATCAACAAGCTGCCGCACGACCTGGTGGAGGCGTTCCGCGCCACCCTTGAAGAGGTGCTGCGTGCCGACCTGCTGATCGAGGTGGTCGACGCCTCCGACCCAGATTTCGTGGGCCAGCAGGCGGCGGTCCATGTCGTGCTGAACGAGCTGGGAGCGGGGGACAAGCCACGGATCGTCGCCTTCAACAAGATCGACCTGCTGGCGCCTGGCCTCCGCGCCGCGTCGATGCCAGCAGGCGATCGCGCGGTGTTTGTGAGCGCCACCAGCGGCGAGGGGATGGAGCCGCTCCTCGAACGGGTCGCCAGCCTCCTGCGCGACCAGATGGTGCCGGTGGACGCTGTGGTCCCGTGGTCGCGCGGCGAGCTGGTGGCGCGTGCCAAGGTCGCCGGCGACGTGGCCGAGCATTTCACCGATGACGGCGTCCGCCTCTCTGGACACCTCCCCGACGCGATCGCCGCTGAGGTCCAGCGTGCCGGCGCGGACGAACGCCGCGGTGGCGCCGCCCAACGCCGAGCCCGTCGCTGACGTCGGGCATGGTCAACGTCTCGTCCGAAGCGATACGGTCGGCCCACGCACGCATCCCCAGCGCCTTTCGTGACTCGCCCCAGTTCGTGTCTGAGTCGCTGAGCGAGGCGATCGGCGTGCCGGTGGTCGTCAAGCTCGAGACTCCCAACCCGATCGGCGCCTTCAAGGGCCGCGGGACGTGGCTGGCGGTCGCCGAGCTCCTGGCAGAGGGCAGGGTGGGGGATCGGCAGGGGCTGGTGGCCGCTTC
>JBDTYC010000040.1:0-9585 GCA_040005815.1 Chloroflexota bacterium | reverse complement strand
CTGCGTGCATCGGCGCCGCCGGTCGATGACGCGATGGCGAATGCGGCCCTGGCAAACGGACGCCTCCGCGATGCCCGCACGGCCTGGCGGCACCTGGCAGATCAGGACTCGGTTAACGCCCCGGAGTTCAGGTATCGGGCCGCGCGACCCGCCATGTGGGACGGCGACGTCGAAGCTGCGCGGACTGATCTCGCCGCGCTCGATGCCACAGGCGTCCACGGATCCGTGGTGGAGCTGCGTCGAATGACGATTCGTGCGGGCCTGACCGCCCTGGAAGGTCGCACGGCGGATGCCCTCGCGCTGTACCGGGGTGCGCTCCGAGGTTGGCGCGACCTCGGACTCACCTGGGACGAGGCGCTGACCGGGATCGATATGGCGACCCTGCTCGAGCCGTCCGACCCTGAGGTCATCACGGTCGCGGAGTCGTCCCGCCAGACCTTCATTCGGCTGGGCGCGAAGCCGTTCCTGCAGCGACTGGACGCGGCATTGGCCCGCTCGACATCGGCCAATTCACCAAGCAGCGTGGCGAGGGAACCGACCGAAAGCCGGTCCGCGACCCCCTCGTGACCACACGATTAACTGGACATGTTTCGCTCGGGGTCCCGAGCGCGGTGCCACAGCGCCGAGGCGTCTCGGCCTTCCAAGCTGAGTCGCGAGTTCGAACCTCGTTTCCCGCTCCAATCTTCATTCCTGAGCTTGCCGAGCCACGGCTCAATGCTGGCTGACTGAACGGCCGTCGAGCTGGCCTTCGGCTCTCATTCGGGCGCATCATGGCCGGCGTGCGCTCCGACCTCCCGTCCGGCACCGTTACCTTCCTCTTCACTGACATCGAAGGCTCGACCAGGCTCTTGCATGCACTCGGTGCCGAGGCCTATGCCGATGCCCTGGCCGAGCACCGCCGCATCCTGCGCGCGGCCTTCACAACCGAGGGTGGGGTGGAGGTCGACACCCAGGGCGACGCCTTCTTCGTCGCCTTCCCGACCGCCCCTGGTGCGCTGGCTGCGGCGGCTGCGGGGACCGAGGCACTGGCACCTGGCCCGATCCATGTCCGAATGGCGATCCACACCGGCACGCCATTTCTTGGACCCGAAGGCTACGTGGGGGTGGACGTGCACCGCGGCGCGCGGATCGGTGCCGCGGGCCACGGCGGCCAGGTGTTGGTGTCGGCGGCGTCCGCTGCCCTGCTGGGCAGCGATGGGCTGCGCGACCTCGGTCCGCATCGGCTTAAGGACCTGTCCGCCCCCGAGCACATCTACCAGCTGGGGGACGCCGACTTCCCAGCGCTCAAGACGCTGTACCGGACCAATCTGCCGGTGCCGGCCACCCCGTTCCTGGGCCGCGGGCGCGAGCTGAGAGAGGTGATCAGCTTGCTGTCGCAGCCGATTCTGCGGGTGCTGACCCTGACCGGACCGGGGGGCACCGGCAAGTCACGGCTGGCCCTGCAGGCCGCCGCGGAGCTCACCGAGCAGTACGCGCAGGGCGTCTGGTGGGTGCCGCTGGCGGCGATTCGCGACCCGGGGCTGGTGCTGGAGATGCTGGCGGGCGCACTGGGAGCCAAGAGCGACCTGGCCGAGCACATCGGCGATCGCTCGATGCTGATCGTGCTCGACAATTTCGAGCAGGTGGTCGAGGCGGCCGGGGATTTGGCCGGCCTGCTGGCTGCCTGTCCCCATCTTGATCTACTGGTGACGAGTCGCGAGCCACTGCACATCAACGGGGAGCACGAGTATCCGGTGCCGCCGCTGGCTCCCGACGAGGGCGTCGCGCTGTTTGTGGCCCGGGCACGGGCGGTCAGACCTGACTTTGTCGCCGATGAGAGCGTCGCGCAGGTCTGCCGCCGCCTGGACGACCTGCCGCTGGCGATCGAGCTGGCCGCGGCACGGGTCAAGGCCCTATCGACGAGGCAGATCCTGGAGCGGCTCGAGCAGCGACTACCGTTGCTTACCGGCGGCGCCAGGGACCTGCCGGAGCGGCAGCGCACATTGCGGGCCGCGATCGCGTGGAGCCACGACCTGCTAGACGCCGACGAGCAGCGGCTGTTTGCCCGGCTGGCTGTCTTCCGCGGCGGCTGCACCCTCGACGCCGCCGAGGCGGTGATCGACGCCGATCTCGACCAACTCCAGTCCCTGGTCGACAAGAGCCTGCTGCGCCACACCGAGGAGCGCTTCTGGATGCTGGAGACGATCCGCGAATATGCGGCGGAGCAACTGGAGACCTCTGGTCAGGCCGAGGAATTGCGGGAACGACAGGCCGAGTATTTTCAGGCGCTCGCGGAGGAATCCGAAGCACATCTGGAGAGTGACGAACCGGCCGCCTGGCTGGCCCGTCTGGAAGCGGAGCACGACAACCTGCGGGCCGCCCTCGACTGGCTGGCGGCCTCCGGGAGCGCAGAACGCGTCCTGGAGATGGCCGGCGCGCTGGCATACTTCTGGGAGGGCAATGGTTACCCGCACGAAGCTCGCGGCCGGCTCGAAGATGGCCTGAGCGCATCGACGGTCGAGACGCCGGCCAGGGCACGAGCCCTGCTCGGGGCAGCGGCCATCGCCAACGCCGTCGGGGACTCAGCTGCGGCCGTCAACCGGGCCGAGGAGGCGCTCCGACTCCACCGGTCACTTGGAGACCAACGCGGCATCGCAAATTCGTTGTGGCAACTCGGCTATAGCCTTGCCAACAGCGGACAGGGAGAAGCCGCGATCCCCTTGCTCGAGCAGAGCATCGGGCTCTTCCGCGACCTGGGGGACGAACGATTCGCGAGATTCGTGACCCGCACGCTCGGATTCGCGCTGATCGAGGCCGGCGAGGTCGAACGTGGCGAGGCGATCCACGAGCAGAACCTGGCCGCGGCACGGCAGTACGAGGACAGGCGCCTGGAAGCGATCTCGCTCGCATCGCTGGCGATGTCGATTGCTGGCAGCGGCAGGACGGCCAGGGCGTTGGCACTCCTCGGGGAGGCCTACCCGCTCGTTCGCGAGTTTGGCGAGCGGGACGAGTTGCTCAACCATCTGTGTCGATTTGCCCTTGCGCTTGCCCTCGCGGGGCGAGGAGGCGTTGCAGTCAGGCTGCTGGCGGCCGCCACCACCCAGCGGGAGAAGATCGGCAGCAGAGTTCGATGGGTCGACGCGATGAACGCAGAAGCACGTCACATCGCTCTCGACGCATTGGACGATGCTGCCTTCGCGGAGGCATGGGCCGCAGGGGAGACCCTAACCCTCGATGAAGCCTTCGCGCTGGCGCTCGATCACAGCGCATTGGGGTGACCGTCGCGGCTCAGGCGTCCCGGCCCTCCAAGCTGAATGTCGCGGGTCGAACCTCATCTCCGGTTCCATTGGCTCACCGCATATTGACACGAGTCATATATTGACAATATGACTCGTATCGCGACTCCGTCGGCGCGTCCGTATCGCAGCGAGCTCCGAGCGCGGCAGGCCGAGGAGACCAGGTCGCGAATCCTCGACGCCACGATCCGCGTCATGGCCAAGGGCATCGCCAGTGTCTCGATCCCGGACGTCGCGCGCGAGGCGGGAGTGTCGGTTCCCACCGTCTACCGGCATTTCGGCACGAAGGCAGCGCTTCTGACGGCAATCTACCCCCATCTCGCTCGTCGCGCGGGTCTGGGCGAGCTGAGCGAGCTGGTCGAGCCCGAGTCGGTGGATGAGTTCAGCGAGATGGTCCGCACGCTGTTCGGCCGGCTCGAGACCCTGGGTGACGAAGCGCGGATCGCGATGTCGAGTCCGGCCTCGGAAGATGCGCGACGGAGCCAGATGCCGCGGCGCTATGCCATGAGCCGCCGATTCGCGGCGACCGTCATGCCAAGCGCCGATGCGGCCGATCTGGACCGGCTCGCCCGGCTGCTGATCGTCCTGGCCAGCTCGTCAGCGATGAGGATGTGGCGAGACCATCTCGGCTCGTCGGTCGACGAGGCTGCGGACGACATCCACTGGCTGCTCCGCTCCATCACCGCCCCGGCCCAGATGAGGAAGACCCGATGACCAGTTCCCCCGCCCTGCGACGCCTCGCCGACGTCCGCCTGACCGATGCCGCCGAGGTCGGAGGCAAGGCTGCTGGCCTCGGCGAATTGCTGGCCGAGGGCGTCCACGTGCCCGATGGCGTCGTCCTCCCCACCGGGGCTGAGCACCTGTCGCCCGAGGAGCGGGCGACACTGCTCCGCGACGGGACCGCCGACCTCGGGAGCGGTCCATTCGCGGTCCGCTCCAGCGGCGTGTCGGAGGACGGCGCCGACCAGTCCTTCGCCGGAATGTTCGAGTCCATCCTGGACGTGTCCCGCGAGGACCTTGCGGCTGCGGTGGAACGCTGCCTGGCCAGCGCCGAGACGGGCCGCGTGGCTGGATACCAGGCCAATGGCAGGAGGGGCATGGCCGTCATCGTCCAGCGCATGGTGGCCGCCGTGGCGGCGGGGGTGGCGCTCACCGCCGATCCGGTGAATGGCGACCGTGACACATGCGTAGTCACCGCGGTGAGGGGCACCGGCGATCGGCTCGTCTCCGGCGCCGCGTTCGGTGACGAGTGGGGCGTGTCGACCGGTCGCGCCACGGCGCGTCGGCAGCCCGAGCACGCCATCAATCGCCGCCAGGCGGGCGCGGTGGCTCGTGTGGCGAGGCGCATCGCCGTGACCCGCGGGATCCCCCAGGACATCGAATGGGCAATCGACGCGGACGGTGCGCTCTGGATCCTGCAGGCCAGACCGATGACGGCACTGCCGCCCGACGTCTCGTGGGCGTCGCCGGCTCGCGGCGCCTATACCCGCCAGTTGCGCTTCGGGGAATGGATCGCCGAGCCCGTCACCCACCTCTTCGAATCCTGGCTCCTGTCGGCCATGGAGGTGCGCATTCACAAGTTCTACCTGAAGGAGCTGGGGCAGCGCGCGCCACTGCCTCACCACGTCATCGTCAACGGCTGGTACTTCTACTCACTCAACTGGCTCTCCGGGGCGTCGATGGCGCGGAGCCTGCCGAGCATCATCGCCCACGTGGTGCGCGCCCCGAGGCGCGTCGCCGGGGTGATCCCGCCGACGGTTCGACACGCGATCCCCAGCATGGAACGAGAGTGGCGCGAAGACGTCCAGCCGCGATACCGCGCTGCGGTGGCTGCGGCAAAGGCTCGGGTCGAGACCCTCCCGGTCCGCGAGCTGCCGGACCTCATCGACGAGCTGGCCGAGGTCGCCGGCGAGTCGTTTGCCTGGATCACGGCGCTGAGCGGTGCCGCCTACAAGATGGAGATCAATCTCTCCGGCTTCTACCGGAGGCATCTAACCGCTTCGCTTGGAGGCACGCACCTGCCCCTCCTGGCCGGCTTCGCGCCACCGGCGGGTCCGGATCCCCACGCCGTGGTCTCGTTGGACTGGTGGTACCCGCCGACTCAGCTCGCCGAGGCGGCGCAGCCGCCCCAGGACCATGCCCGCGTCGTCGAGACGCGTCGGGCAGCCGAGGCCGCCGCGTTCGCGGTCCTCTCCCCGAATCCGAAGCGGCGGCGCACCTTTGAGCGCCTCCTGGCCGAGACCCAGCGCCTCGTCCCGTTGCGTGAGGAGCAGACCCGGGAGTGGACGATCGCCTGGCCGATCATGCGCCGGGCTGTCGTGCGGATGGGCGATGCGCTCGCCGAGATGAAAGCGATCGCGGCCTCCGATGAGATCTTCTTCCTGACCAAGGCGGAGGCGTTGGCTGCCCTCGGGGGCGCACCGCTGCCCGCGACCGTCAACGTCGCCGAACGCCGCTCAACCCGCGATATCCACGCAAGGCTCGTCCCGCCGGCGTTCGTCGGGCATGTCGGTCGGGCCATGCGCTCGATGCCTCGTGCCTTCGCGTGGATGATCGGCGCGAAGCGATCGGATCGTGCCCTGGTCTCAGGCTCGCCGGCCTCGCCGGGTCGCGCAACGGGGGCGGTCCGGGTCATCCGCGGCGCCAGCGAGTTTGACGACCTTCAGCCTGGCGAGATCCTGGTGGCACCACTCACCGCGCCGGCTTGGACGCCGCTCTTCACGAAGGCGGCCGCGGTGGTCACCGATGTCGGCAGCGCCGCTTCCCACGCCTCGATCATCGCCCGCGAATACGGCATCCCGGCGGTCGTGGGATGCGGCGACGCAACGGCCCGCCTCCGGACCGGCATGCGGGTAACCGTCGACGGCAGCACCGGAAACGTCGAGCCCGAATAGGAGACAGGGAGATGGACCACGCGCCCCAATCCGACGCGACACCGATGACCCCGGGCCGCGGGATCGCATTCGTCCGTCGCATCGCCGGTCCACTCTGGCTGCGGTCCGGTCTCACCGCCATGCTCGAGGTGCGCGGGCGCCAAAGCGGCAGGCCGCTTCGCGTAGCACTCTTCCCCATCGAGGTCGATGGGAGCTCGTACCTCCTCTCGCAGTACGGTGTCAGTGAGTGGGTCCGCAACCTGCGTGCCGCAGGTCGGGGCGAGGTCATCCGCAAGGGCCACCCCACTGCGTTCACGGCGGTGGAGGTCGACGGCGCCGAGCGCGAACGGGTCATTGCCGTCTTCAGGGCCCGGACGCCCAAGCCATTCCGTCGGGACTTCGAGCGGCGTCCCACGGCGGAAGACCATCCGACCTTCCGGGTGGAGCCGATCGGCTAGCGACCACCCAGTACGTACAATCGCAGACCGATGGAAAGCCTGACCCGAATCCCCTCGATCCTGGGCCGAACGACGAGCCTGACCCTGCTGGCTGCCTTCGGGGCCGCGGCGGCCTCGTTCGTGCTGAACGGGCTGGGGGCAGATCAGGTCGTGGTATTCGTGATCAGCGCGGGCGCGCTGGCGGCCCTCGCCATCCTGATCGGCCACGGCACGGAGCAGCTCGGGCACCGATTCGGACCAAGAACGACCGGCATCCTGCAGTCGGCGCTCGGCAACCTTCCCGAGCTCTTCATCTCGATCTTCGCCCTCCAGGCGGGGCTGGTGGTGGTGGTGCAGACCGCCCTCATCGGCTCAATCCTGGCCAACACCCTGCTCGTGCTCGGCCTGGCATTCCTGCTGGGAGGCCTCAAAAACGGGACCCAGAAATTCCACGCCCCCGCGGTTCGCAGCATGGCAACCCTGCTCGTCCTGGCGGTGGCAGCGCTGGCGATCCCTACCCTGGCCACCGCCCCTGGCGCGCCGGACGCTGGTCACGCCACGGACCTGAGCGTGATCGTCTCGATCATCCTGCTGGTGATCTTCGCAGCGTCGATCCCCTTCTCCATCGGCGGCGGGGTCGGGGCCAGCGCGGAGGTTGAGGCGGCGGCGCCCGAGGCAGTCTGGCCGCTGGGGCTGACCATGGTGGTCCTGCTGCTGGGTGCGGGCGGGGCGGCGCTCACCTCCGACCTCTTCGTGGAGGCGCTCCGGCCCACGATGGCCAGCCTGCGGATCTCGGAGGCGTTCGTGGGCCTGGTGATCGTCGCGATTGCCGGGAACGCCGTGGAGAACGTGGTGGGAGTCCAGATGGCGATCCGCAACAAGGCGGACCTGGCGGCGAGCCTCATCCTGAACAGCAGCCTGCAGATCGCGATCGCGCTGACGCCGGCCCTGGTCCTCATCTCCCTCTTCGTGGGAGGCGGTGGGCTCACGCTCGTGCTGAGCCCGCTCCTGCTCGGCGCGGTGGCGCTTTCCGCGATCCTTGCGGCGCTGATCGTCTTCGACGGCGAGAGCACCTGGCTCGAGGGACTGGCGTTGCTGGGCCTCTACGTGATCATCGCTGCCAGCGTCTGGTACGGCCCGCCCATCCAAGTCTGACGTTCCGCACGGCGGCTGATACGGCACGTGTGCTGCTTCGTATCGTCGTCGATGGCGAGCGCATGTCGTCGCCACGCACGATTGGAGGGTCGGACCTTTGTACGCGAGAACGTTCCTGATCGTCGGCGGGGCGGTGTTGCTGCTGCTGGGCCTGGTGGGTTATGCCGGGACCTTCAGCAAGGAAAGCACCCCCGGGTTCTGGCTAGATGACGGCGAGAACCTGGCGCACACGTTCCTGGGCATCGTGGCCCTCGCTGCGGTGTATGTCCCGGGACTCAACTCGGCCTTGAAGCCGTACTACCGCGGCATCGTCGCCCTTGTCGGCGTCATCGCGCTCTTCTTCGCCGGCTACGGCTTCCTGCAGTCAAGTGGCGCGGAGCCGAACACCTTCGGCCTCTCGAACCTTGAGAACCCAGCGGACAACCTGCTGCACCTCGTGGTCGGCATCGTGGCACTGGCTGCCGCCTGGATGGGATCCTCAGAGAAGGGAATGGCCTCCGCCTAGGCGGGTCCAGAGCGGGATCGGAGGTGTCGACCAAGGTGGCGGCACCTCCGTTGCTCATCCGCCCATGAACATGCGAGCGAACCGTCGGGACCTTGGGACAGCAGTCTCGACCGTTGGCGGCATCGGCCTCCTCGGGCTCGCCGGCGCCTTCGTGGCGACGACCCCACCCGGCCTCGTCGCGTGGGGCGACGTGGGCGCAATCGGCGGCCGGTGGCTGTTTCTCGCCGGGCTGTGCCTTATGGTCGGCGCCTCGTTCGTGGGAACGGTGATCTACCCCAAGCCTCGCACGTCGTTGCTGCGGCTCTCTGCAGTGGCCTGGCTGGCCGCCGGCATCGGCCTGGTGCTGGTCCTCCTGTCACTGGTCGGAGCGCCATTGAACGTGCCGCTGTGGCGGGTCGCGGTCCTCCGTACGGCTCCGCTCCTGGTGGCGGGCGTCCTGATCGCCGCCGAGTGGCGGGCCCCGCATCCGTCCATCCGGGGTATGGCAGCGATCGGCATCGCCGCAGCCGCCGCGATGCTCGCCGACGTGGGAACTTCGCACATCGCCGCATCGGCCGAGGTCCACCCCGAGCACCTCGAGACCTTCGTCCACTGGCTGCACGTGGTCGCCGTCGGGACCTGGGCGGGCGGCCTCGGCGCCCTCCTCGTCAGCCTCCCGGGCCTTCCGGTAGGTCAGGTCGGGTCGGCCGTCCGCCGCTTCTCGACGAGCGCGGGGATCGGGATCTGCCTGGTGGCGGTGACCGGCCTGACCCGGGCTGCTCAGGAGCTCGGGCCGCTCGACAACCTGCTGACCACCGACTTCGGCCGCCTCCTCGTCGCGAAGTCGGTCCTCTTCGTGGTCCTTGCGGCGCTGGGAGCAGGCCAGCGACTCGTGGGAGTGCCCGAGGCACCACGACGGCTGGGGCCGCTGCGCTGGATCGGCCGAGTGGAGCTGAGTGTCGCCGCCGTGGTCATCCTGCTGGCGGCGGCCCTCGTCAACGTTCCTTCCCCGGACTGACCCGTTCCTCGGGAGGACGCACCGCGCTGAACGCCCGCAGCACGAGCAGGTCGTAGACGATCTTCAGACCCCCTGCGATGACGAACGGGAGGCCGGCGAGCGGCACGTTCTGGAGCAGCGGCGTGGCCAGCGACGGCGAGACTGCCGCCCCCAGGCTGCGCGCAATCCCCGTCACGCCCGCCGCCGCGGATCGCTCATCGGGGTCCACGACAGCGATGGTGTACGACTGGCGGGTCGGGACGTCCATCTGGCTGATCGCGAATCGTGCGAGGAGGACACCGACCGCCAGGGGCAGGGTGGGCATCAGCGGCACCAGGATGAGCAGCACGTTGGACGGCAGGTG